>NZ_CAPDXS010000158.1:0-11530 GCF_948601915.1 uncultured Acetatifactor sp.
TGGAGTTCAGACGTGTGCTCTTCCGATCTCCTCCTTCCTCCGCCTTGTCCTGGTGCGGACATCAAGCACTGATTACTCGGGAATTCATGCACCGGTGTACTAATATCCCTGAAGCCATGCCTGTGAACGGCATGACATATATAAATATTCTGCATTGCATACACCACACAAGGAGAAAACGAAAATCATGCCCATGGAAAACACCTACTCTGTCCCGTATTTATATGAAACATTATCCGCCAAAGCACCTGGGCTCTCCCGGCCGCTGGCAGTAAGCGTCCCCGGCTCCAAGAGCATCACCAACCGCGCCCTGCTGCTGGCCACGCTGGCTCAGGGGACTTCCACCCTGCGGGGCGTCCTCTTCTCCGACGACTCCAGGCATTTCCTGAAATGTGTCCAGGATCTGGGATTCGAGACAGCTGTGGACGAAAGAGCCCGGACAGTCACGGTCAAAGGGGCAGGGGGCGCGGTCCCCCTCTCTGAGGCCAGCCAGCATGTGGGCAGCGCCGGAACCGCCGCACGATTTCTGACGGCATTCCTGGGGCTGAGCCAGGGGGTCTACCATATGGATTCCTCGGAACAGATGCGCAGGCGGCCCATGGCTCCGCTGCTGGATTCCCTGGCAGAGCTGGGCTGCGAAGTCTCATATGAAGGGAGCGGGGCAGAAGGGCGGATACCCCGGAGTTTTCCCTTCACGCTGCGGGGACACGGCTTCCGGAAGAACAGCATCTGCGTGAATATCGATGAGAGCAGCCAGTTCCTGAGCGCCCTGCTGATTGTGTCCTGTCTGTGCAGCCAGGATTTCACCACTGCCATAGAAGGCGCCCACGGGATGGCTTATATCGAAATGACCAGAAAGATGATGCGTCAGTTCGGCGTAGAGACCCTGAAGCAGGACGAGAGGACATTCCTGACTCCGGCGGGGCAGCATTATCGGGCGCTGGATTATCAGATAGAGCCAGATGTCTCGGCGGCATGCTATTTCTATGCCATGTGCCCGCTTCTGCGCATCCCGGTGAGGGTGGACGATGTGCACTTCGATTCCCTTCAGGGGGACGCGAGGTTCCTACGGACATTGGAACAGATGGGCTGCCGCGCCGCAGACACCCCCCGGGGCATCCTGCTGGAGCCTTCCGCGGACGGAATCTTCCACGGCGTCACGGCCGATATGTCCGCCTGTTCGGATCAGGCGATTACCCTGGCAGCCATCGCCCCCTTTGCGGAGAGCCCTACCACCATCACAGGGATAGGCCATATCCGTTTTCAGGAGAGCGACCGCATCGCGGGCATGGCTGCGGAGCTGACCAAGATGGGCATCCACTGTGAAGAGCGGTCAGACAGCATCACCGTCTATCCGGGCTCCCCGAAGCCGTCCACCGTGGAGACCTATGAGGACCACCGCATGGCCATGGGCTTCGCCCTCACCGGGCTGCGCAGCCCCGGCATCTCCATCTCCAATCCCGGGTGCTGCCGCAAGACTTTTGAGGACTATTTCGCAGTGCTAGACCATGCGGCGGATTGCCTTGCATCGACCTAATCGCATCGCCCTGAACCAGACAGGGCAACAGCAAAGCGGCTGCATATACCACCGGGTATCTGCAGCCGCTTATGTATATCGTTGCCGGCTAAAGCCGGGTTATCGCACTTGTATAGATGAAATCCGGGCCCCTATGCTATCTGGATGTGTTCTTTTACTCTCCGCATTTCTGACTCGAGCACATTCACACGGATAGAGAGCATTTCATTCTCTGCCCCTGCTTTTAATGCTTCATGCAGTTTTCGTGACAGATTATGATGCCCCTCTGCTACTTGCCGGATATTGGCGCGAATTTCATTCTCAATCGTCAGCTCAATGTTCCTGATATCCGATTCCAGCCGGTCAATCTTGGATTCCATCTGATCCATACGGGATTCCATCCGGTCAATCTTGGCTTCCATCCGATCCATGCGAGATTCCATCCGGTCAATCTTGGCTTCCATCTGATCCATGCGAGATTCCATACGATCCATACGGGATTCCATCTGATCCATCTTAGATAGGATTAGGTCTAATTTTTCACTATCTGTCATAGACACATTCCTCCTTTCCTGAAATTCAGTATAACACAGGCCAATCGCGGAGTCCAGCAAAATCCGCCAATATTTTCGGCTTATGGCAAACGCACCACGGCGACGCCGTATTCGGACAGTTCCAGGCTTCCATCCAATGTCCCGCCTGACAGGATATCCGTTCCCTTCACGCCGGGGATAGTGACGGACTCCTTCGTCCAGTTCAGATAGAACTCGTACACGCCCTCTTCGCCGCTTCTGACATGGCACTCCACGCCCCGGGGGAGTTTGCGCACTGTAATCCCCGCGTCCTCCATCATCCGCTGGAACAGCGGGCGCATGGCGGCGGCGCTGGTTCTGGCGGCCACATAGTAAGCCTTGCCCTCTCCGTGGCTCTTGCAGGTCACGGCGGCGCTGCCCCGGTAGAAGTCATCGGTGTAGGTGCCGAGCACGCGGGCATCCTGCACCCGCAAGATTTCCGCGTAGTCGAACACTTCCCAGTCCCCTCGCGCTTCGGGCCGGCCTTCCACGGACGCCGCTGCCCGGCAGGCTACGGTTTCTTTTGCAGATGCCGCTTCCTGGCAGGCTACGGTTTCTTCCGCAGACGCCGCTTCCCCGCAGACTCCGCTTTCTTTTGCAGATGCAGAGCCGCCCCGGAGGTTGTCCGCCGCGGCCGATTCCCGGGCGTCCTGCCGATTCCGGGAAGGGGTTTCCCCGGCCTGGGCAGGCATGGCCGCTCTGCCCAGAGCTTCCTCCGTCAGGGCGATGCCGTTCCTGTCAGTGGGGTACAGGGAATCGATCTCCTCGCTGACGATGCCGAAGAGGTCTTTCAGCCCGTCCCCGGGGAAGCCGCCCAGGTAGCAGAGCTGTTCGCTGTCCACATAGCCGCACAGGTAGGTGGCCAGGAGCTGCCCGCCCCTTTCCACGAAGGCTTTCAGATTCTGCGCTGTCCCGGGCTGCAGCATGTACAGCATGGGCGCCACCACCAGGTCATAGCAGTCCAGATCCTCGTCGGAGCCCACGATGTCCATGTCCACGCCCAGCCGGAAGAATTCCTTCCAGATGCCGATGCAGGTCTGTTCATATTTTTTGGTATTCCGCCCCAGCCCCTGCATGTCCTCGATGGCCCAGCGGTTGTCCCAGTCGAAGAGCATGGCGGCTCTCGTCTTCACCAGCGTTCCCGCTGCCGGGGCGATTTGTTGCAGCAGCTCCCCTACCTCCGCCACCTCTCTGAAGATTCTCGTGTCGTCCGTTCCTATGTGATCCACTACCGCGCCGTGGAACTGCTCGTAGGAGCCGCGGCCCTTCCGCCACTGGAAATACTGCACGGAGTCGGAGCCGCAGGCCACCGCCTGGAGGCAGGCCAGCCTGTGGATGCCGGGGCGCTTTACCTTGTTCACGTTCTGCCAGTTCACCAGGCCGGGGGCGCTCTCCATCATCATGAACGGTATGCCGCGTTTCAGAGAACGCATCAGCGCATGCTGGAAGGCGGTCTCAAAGGCGGTGTCCTCCAGGGTCTCCCAGTCGTTGTGGAAGGGGGGATAATTGTCCCAAGACACCACGTCCATGTGGGGAGCCATCTTCCGGTAGTCCAGCCCGCCGAACATGCGCATCAGGTTGGCCGTTACCGGGATGTGGGGGGTGACGCTGTGGAGCACATCGGCTTCCGCCTTCATGAAATCGTTGGTGTTCCAGGTGGTGAAGCGCTTCCACTCCAGGTTCAGGCCCATGACGCTGGTCTCGCCGTGGACGAAGGGGGGCTCTATCTGGTCGAAATCGTTGTAGCGGTGGCTCCAAAAGAAAGTCCACCAGGCGCGGTTGAGCTTTTCGATGTCATTGTCGTACTTCTCTCTCAGGTATTTACGGAATTTCGTTATGCAGTGGTCGCAGTAGCATTCCCCGCTGAACTCGTTGGAGATGTGGTACATGATCACGCCGGGATGGGAGCCGAACCTCTCCGCCAGCTTTCTGTCTATGAGGGCCACCTTCTCCCGGTAGACGGGGGAGCTCATGCAGTGGTTGTGGCGCCCGCCGTGGTGCTCCCGCATGCCCATCTGGTTCACCCGCATGGCCTCAGGGTATTTTGCGTCCAGCCAGGCGGGGCGGGCTCCCGAGGGCGTGGCCAGCACGGTGTAGATGCCGTTCTCGTAGAGCCTGTCTATGATCTGCGCCAGCCAGTCAAAATCGTACTTTCCCTCCTGGGGCTCCAGCACAGACCAGGAAAAAATGCCTACGCTGGCGCTGTTGATGCCGGCCTTCTTCATCAGCTCCACGTCCTGCTCCAGGATGTCCGGCCTGTCCAGCCATTGCTCGGGATTGTAGTCGCCGCCGTGGACGAAGCCGCCTATCTGGGGGAATAAAATCTTCTTCTCCATATGTGGATATCTCCTTATTTTTATTTATTATAGCGCTGTTTCCAGTATAGTCCCCTTTTCCGCAGAAATCAATATGGGGACGGTTCTCATTGCATCAAATCTTTGTTCCCGGCTTAAAAGAATCCCTCGGCATTTCTAAATTTTTTCTTAACACTACTGCAGTAGTGTTGACAATCCGACAAGAAGGGTGTAATGTATATCCAACCAGAAACTACTGCAGTCTTATGGAAAGGAGAATCATAATGGATGTGAAACTTTTCGATTCAGAATTGAAGGTAATGTGTGTGCTTTGGAGCGAGGGCGACACCACGGCAAAACATATATCTGATGTTCTGAAAAAAGAAATCGGCTGGAACATGAACACCACCTACACACTGATAAAAAGATGTATCAAAAAGGGGGCGATTGCGCGTTCCGAACCGAATTTCATGTGCCATGCCCTTATTCCCAAAGAAGAAGTACAGGAAGCGGAAACAGATGAATTGATCGACAAGATCTATGACGGTTCCGTGGACAAACTGTTTGCAGCCCTGTTAGGCAGGAAGAAGCTCTCCGCTGAACAGATCCGGAAGCTCAGGCAGATTGTGGACGATTTGGAATAGAGGTGAAGCAAATGAATATACTGCAAATGAGCTTTTCGGGGGCTGTCTTTATTACCGCGGTAGTGATTATCCGCGGGGCGGCGATCCATAAGCTGCCGAAAAAGACTTTTCTTGTTCTATGGGAACTGGTGATGTTCAGGCTGCTTATCCCGTTTTCGATTCCGTCCGTGTTCAGTGTTTATACGTTGGCAACCCATAGCATATCTTCTACAACATGGCCGGAAACCGGGACAGGTTACGACATTCCTACCATGCAGGGGCTGTTTGTTGCAACACAGGGAGCGGAACGGCCGCCAGCGGATGTTTCACCGTCTGTTTCTGTTTGGTTTATGGTATGGTGTGCGGGAATCCTGCTTACCGGGTTGTTTTTCGTAATATCTTATCTGCGTTGTCTGACGGAATTTCGGACAGCTTTGCCCGTCCGCAGCCATTATGTGGAAAAGTGGCTGGGGGAGCGCCCATTGAAGCGCAGGATTTCGGTAAGGCAATCTGACAGGATTTCCGCCCCATTGACATATGGCATTTTCCGTCCGGTTATCCTCCTGCCGAAAAAAATGGACTGGAAAAATGAAAAACAGCTGCAGTATGTCCTCTCCCATGAGTATGTGCATATCTGTCGCTATGATACTGTAACAAAGCTGGTTGCGGCACTTGCCCTTTGTATCCATTGGTTCAACCCCTTTGTGTGGGTGATGTATCTTCTTTTCAACCGTGATATAGAACTGGCTTGTGATGAAAGCGTCATCCGGCAATTGGGAGAAAAATCGAAATCTGCCTATTCGCTGATGCTTATCGACATGGAAGCGGCCAAAAGCGGTCTGCTGCCATTTTGTAACAGCTTTAGTAAAAATGCAATCGAAGAAAGGATTACAGCGGTTATGAAAACGAAAAAGAACTCATTATTTGCAATTTGTATCGCCGCGGTGCTCATTGTGGGCGTGACCACCGCTTTTGCCACTTCCGCAGCGGGCATGGGAGAAACGGATGCAATCCCTGACACGGATTTTTCGGATTCTGCGGATTTTTCAGATTCTTCAGATTTTTCGGATTCTTCAGATTTTGCGGATTTTGCGGGCTTTTCGGAGGAAGAATTCGACAAATTGCTCGCCTTGCGCTTTGACGGTTATGAAGATATGAGTGTTTCGGAATTTCAAAATAAAGTATGGGAATTGACAGATACGGAAGAATATCGTGATTTGTTGGAGAGGTTCTCTCAAAATACGGCTCTCTATGAACAAAAGGACAGGAATGAGATTGCGTCTTTTCTGTTCTACACATTAGAACCCCTCACGGCTGAGAAGTGGCAGACACGGGATTTTGGAGGAGGCATAGCAAGTGATCATCCCGGCGCTTCTGATAATGCCATGCTGGAATTTGTTTTCAGCCTTACCATTCAAAATGCCGATACGCTTACTGTCGGCGAGTACAATGCCGCACGTTTGGGCGTTGCGGGCGGGTTGCGAAATATCATGCACGGCAAGACGAAAGAACAGTTGCGGAATCATTCCTTCATGCAGGAAGCCATTGATGCAGAAATAGAAGAGCTGAATGAGAAATGGAATACAGATAAACTGCGGATTTCCGTGGAATATTCCTTCCTGCCCCTTTCGGAACTGGATGCCGGAGAGGGTAGGCAGGAAAATGTACAGCAAGGACAGGAGCATCGGGAATATCCCAATGGCACAGAGGAAGATTACCGTTCCTTATTGGATTTGAGAACAGCCGATTACCAGAGCAGGTCAGTTGCGGACTTTAACATGGATTTGCTGGAATGGGCAAATGAAAGTTATGAACGGATGGAACGGATCAATATTGATACTGCCCAGCAGGATTTTTCCGTGAACCTGGACAGTGACGAGCTTTCTTTTGTAGCAATAACCGCATGGCTTTCCGGAGTGGAAAATGGAAAATATGTGCAAAGCATTAACACGGGACGGAAAGAGGAAGACCCTATCCTTAATCAATATCTTCCGTCAAAAACAGCGGAAGAAAACGGATACGGTGCATGGTGCGATCTGTTCTACCCATTTTCCTATCATATCGCAGACAAAAAGACGCTCACTGTCGGAGAGCGGGACGCTTGTATCAGCAATATGATAAGTGAGATACAGGATTTTTGGAACGGAACGGATATCGATGAAATGTTAGGTATGACAGAAGGTGATATTGTAGGCAAGCTGAAAGAGATTGCAGCGGAATACAGCAACGATGACATAACAATTATCATTCAGGAAGATTCTGTCAGTTTTGAAAAAATGGACGAACGGGGCAGGGCATTTGATTGACAGGGGGAACGGGGGAGGCTTGTGGCTGTGGGGAGGTGTACTGCTCCGCGATTTCACTTGCCGTGAGACCAGACTGCATAACGCTGACTGGTGACTGGTTGAATCCCATGATTACATGAGACAGTATTCCGCGGTATGCGATATAACTGCTGCCATTGTCCTTTGATTCCAGGGTGCGCGAAGCGGCTCCTGGCAATCAAGCCTGCAACGCTGCGGAGCTGAAAGCGTCCTTCGGACACTTTGGTATTTGGTCTTCGCTTCGGTCGGTGCTAATCATGCGCCTCCAGCGCTACGCACCCCTCGCGGCATTCGCCTGCTGGCCAAGCCAACACTTTGTTGGCTTGGCAGACAACGATTGCTTGGCTCATTGCTGGCGGGAATCAAAATCCCTGTCCGCTGGCAGCAGTTATCCATAGGCAGTTCCTTCCTGAGGCCGTCAGTGGAACGTGTCCACGCTGTAGTCATGATAATGGAAGCCGAACCACCGCCCTGGCATGTCGCCGGGGAAGCGGGGGGCGTCATAGGTGACGAAGCCCCCATCCGGCGTCAGAGCTTCCGGGGTATAGCGGCGGGTGTGCTCCAGCAGGAGCTTCCAGAGCCGTTTGAAGACATCTCCGTATTCAGGCACGGCGGAAAGGTCATGCCGCTCCATGGGATCCCTGTCCAGGTCGAACAGCAGGGCGTGGCCGCCTGTGGCGGAGTAGACCAGCTTCTTCTTCCCCTCCATGACGCAGAAATTCCGGTTCAGGCTGTTGCCGAAGAAGACTCTGTCTTCCGGCAGGTCAGATACCGCCAGCAGGTTCCTTCCCGAGCGCCCCTCCGGGCAGTCCTGCCCCGCCATGGCCAGGATCGTGGGGTAGATGTCCGCCAGGGTCACAGGGCGGTCGATCCGGACATTGCGGGGAATCCCCAGTTTCCGGGGCAGCCCCCCGCCCTGAGGAAGCCCCGGTCTCTGGGAAATCCCCGATCCCTGAGGAAGCCCCGGTTCCTGAGGAAGCCCCGGTTCCTGAGGAAGCCCCGGTTCCTGAGGAAGCCCCAGTCTCTGGGGCGGCATGATCAGCAGGGGCACATGGGCGCTGCCCTCGAAGAACAGGTTCTTCTGGGACATGTGGTGGTCGCCCAGCATCTCCCCGTGATCCGAGGTGAAGATCACCCAGGTATCCTTGAACAGGTCGTTCTCCCGCATGGCCCCGAAGATGCGCCCCAACTGGTAGTCCACTTGGGTGATGCAGGCGTAGTAGGCACGGCGGCTGGCCTGCTTCTGTTCGGGGCCCAGCAGGTGCATGTTGGTATTCTCGTAAGCCCCCGCCAGGAAGCCCTGGGGGGTGGACTCCACAGTTTCCGACCAGTCCCCGGTCACAGGCTCCGGCAGGGGGATGCCGTCATAGATTTCCCAGAAGTTCCGGCAGGGGTCAAAGGGCGGATGGGGCTTGGTGAAGCTGGCCCAGAGGAAGAAGGGGCGGGTGGAGTCCCTGGTCTCCAGGAAGTCGATGGCCTCGTCGGCTATCCAGGTGGTGATGCTGTCCTTTTCCTCCACGGTGGAGAGCACGGGCTCCATCTCGCACTCCCCGATGCCATGGACTTTCGGGCGGGCCAGGGGCTGCTTTTTATCATATTCCCGCATGTAATCCAGGGGCAGCTTCATGTGTTCGAAGCCGTAGTGGGCTCTGGCGGGGTCGAAGTGCATCTTCCCCTTGGCGCAGGTCTGGTAGCCGGAATCGGTCAGCAGGGCGGCCAGAGTCGTGCGGTTTTCCGTACATTTCTGCATGAAGGCCGCGTGGGAGCCGTTGGAGGTCACGCCGCTCTCATAGCCCTCCAGTCCGGTCATGATGGTCGTGCGGGAGGGCACGCAGATGGGGCATCCGGCATAGCAGGAAGTGTAGCTGGCGCCCATGGCGGCCATGTAGTTCAGGTGGGGCGTGAAGATGCTCTGGTTCCCCCAGGCGTTCACGGTGTCGAAGCGCTGCTGGTCGGTGGTGATCAGCAGGATGTTGTCTTTGGGCATGTTGGTCTCCTTTTTTTCATAAATATCGTATCTGTAATCCGTGCACCGTCAGTCGCTTTCCGGCGTCTCCTGCAGCCCCATGTAGAGGAATGTCTGTTCGTCTCCCTTGGCGATGCAGAACATCCCGCCGGCCTGGGATACGGAATCCGCCGGATATCCTTCCGTCACCTTATCGAAATCCCGGTCTACAAGATACGCCATGCCGTCCTTTTCCAGCACAAGGGCATATCCCTGATAAAATCCGGAGCAGTCGGCCCATTCCGGGGAGTCCACCCGGTTGCCCTGCTCGTCCAGATAGAACCATGCCTCTCCGTCGCTTGCCGTATAATACCCGTCTCCCGCCAGCTTGATATACGGATATTTCGCCAGCACCAGCTCCTGCTCATTGGTCACATCCCCTGACGCATCCGTCTGGGCTCTGGAGAAATCAATGAGGAAATCCATCTGCTCCTCCGTACCGTCGTACGCGGATCCCCGCAGCACCAGGCTGGTTCCCCTGTTGATGTACCATTGGCCGCAGTCATAGTAGGACTGGGGCCAGAAGTCATAGATGCAGTCAACCGGATCTCCCTCCAGCGAATACATATCCAGCTGTATGGAGTCCCCCGCATTCAGGTCATGTATCCTCAAAAGAGAGGCCTCCAGCCATGGCGTACCCACTATGTATCCGTCCCTGGCGCTCTGCACCGGGCACCCCGGATCATACCCAAATATAGATGTGCCCGCCGAGCCGTTGGAGGAAAAAGTGGCGTAGGCCCCTTCTTCCGTCACCTCTATGGCCGCCCCCTCCGCGCGCATTTCCTCTACCCAGATTTCCTGCAGACGCGCTTCCTGCTCCTCATCCGTCCATACAATGGTTCCGTCCTTCCTGACCCGGTGCATGTTCAGATCGTCCGCGTCGGAATACAGAAATTCTCCATCCTGCAGGCCGGTGATGCCGATGCCGTACCCGTAACCGATCAGCTCATACCTCTGCTCCAGCTCAATCCGGGCGGTCTGCCTGCCCTCCGCGATATCATAACAGCATACCTCCGGCTTCCCTGCCTCATTCATATGTCCGTATGTGACCGCATTTTCGGAAATGCCCATGCAGATAAGCTCCTGCACCTCCAGGAGCACATTTCCCTGTCGGTCAAAAACCGTGGCGTTTTCCCCGTCTCCCAGGGCGAACTGCCCCTGGTCGTTGGGCGTGCGGAGATAGGAAGAATAGCTGTTGGGGACAATCTCCTCCCCCTCCAGATCCACGGCGCCGTACAATCCGTCCCGAAGGGTCACAATGACGCCTCCCGGCGCGTTTCCGTTCACAAACTCCAGACTGGCCTTGTCCGTCCGGATGACCCCCACTGCCTGTTCTCCCTCAGGCTCCTCCTGGCCCGGGGCATCCTCTGCGGTGCCGTCCCCGCTGCCCTCCCCGTCAGCGTCATCCTGCTGTACAGGAGCCAAAACCTCCGAAATCTTTTCCTGCATCTTTGGATCCTTCTCCAGCTCCGTCCTCACAAAGTCAGGAATCCCCTCCTCCGTGAACTGTTCCAGGGCAATCTCCCCCTTGCCTTCCTTCCATACCGCCTGGGCCCACTGGCCCGCGGCCACCTCCTGGGAGGCGATTACCTCTTTGGTATCGGGATCCGTTATGCTGCACTCCACCACGCCTTCCAGGATGTAAACCCGCAGATGCTCCTCATCCGGAGCCTCCACCCAGCCGCAGGTCCCCCGGATTCCCACTACCATGTTGGAATTGCGTATGTACATGGTCTCGTCCTCCTCCAGCGGCTCCGTCACCTGAAAGAACAGGCTCCCCGCATCCAGTTCGATCTCCAGCTCCTTTCCTGACTTCCGGATGCCGATCCGGCTGTTCTCGTCCATCTTCGCCAGCTTCACGCTGTCCAGGTCGATCCACAGATACCCTTCCTGCTCCGTCCCCAACAGATAGCCGCTGTACAGATTCATGTCCGCCACGGGCTCCAGCTCCTTCTCCTCGTTGCGGACGAATGTCTCGCCTTCCGTTCCCGCAAGCTTCATCGTGGTAGCCGCTGCCTGATTTCCGCAGGCGGCGCCCAAAACCATCAGCCCCAGCGCCACAGCCATCCCTGCAATGCGCGTCATCTTCTCTTTCATGGAAACCCTCCCCCTATCATCTTCCTGGTATTTTCGCTTTCTGCATTGTACCAAGCCACTTACGTGGCAGCAAGTTCTAAAAATATTTTCTCCTAAATC
>NZ_CAPDXS010000159.1:0-6422 GCF_948601915.1 uncultured Acetatifactor sp.
AGTTCCAGGCACAGGAAATAGGCCGCCTTGGGGTACACCTTGGCATAGCTGTAGCTGTCCATGGAGGAGCCGCGCAGTGCGTCCAGCAGCTTTTCCAGTGCCCGGGCCGTATAAGCGGCGGAAGGATCCGTGCCCGTGACAGGCCCTGCGTCCCCGCCCAGGCGGATGTATTCCAGCAGCAGGTTCCATTCCTGGGCGGCCAGGAGGCGCCCGGTCCATGTCCCGGACGCGACGTCTGGCATGGTGAGGGACATGGCCCTCCCGAAGGCTTCCCGTAGCTCTTCCCGGGAGGCTTTTTTGTACTGCATCAGCTGTGCCCGCATGGTCAGGACAAACTGATGGAAGACAATTCTGTCTTCTATCTTTTTCTGTTCCAACAGCCTCAACAGCCGCTCCGCCTCCGGTATGTCCCCTGCGTATACGGCCCGCAGCAGCCTGTCCTGATCCTGCCACTGTTCATATTCGTCCGGCTGCAGGAAGTCCTCGAAGCCGTCGTTCTCGAAGCCCAGCCGCTCTGTCAGGCGGTCGCGCGTCAGCTTGTCCGGCTGCCGCTTGTCCGCCTCTATGAGGCTGAGCATGGCCGGGGTGCACAGGCCCAGGCTTAGCTGCTCCAGGGTGATGTCTTTGCCTGTGCGCATCCCTGTGAGGAAATTGTGGAAGTATATTTTATCCCTGTCGTGCATTTGGTTCCTTTCTTTGGTCTGAGGATATTAGCGGTGTAATTGTAGTCCTCCGGGACTCATTATAACAAATTTCAGTACAGAAATCAACGATTGATGCGGTATGGCTTTACGCTTCATTAAGGTGATGTTATAATCAGAAATATCAGATACTTGCATATAGCGCTTAAGAAAGAGGTGAGGATATGGGAAATCCGGAGCTATGTATTTTGCTGGATTCCATTCTGGCCCTGCTGGAGACGGACAACACGGAAAAGGCAAAAGAGGTCATCAAGAACGGCATAAAACGGATTGACAGAGGGATGACATCCGGCAGCACGGACACAGACCAAAAGTAGACCGGGAGCTGGATAAACAGGAGACATAGAGCAAGGTGTAACGCCCTGATGGATTGAGGAGGGGCTTTACACCTTGCTGATTTATACTGACGATCACTAAAACTTGCCAAGCAACCCGACTCACGAGCGGCAGACATCATGAATCGCTGGCAAATTTGAACGCTCGTGAGTATATAAAAGCATACCTTGCGTAAGCCATATTGACAATGAGCCTCAAAGGGATATAATATAAATATGTTTATCATAAAATAAATTATCTAAATACCATAATCTGTAGGCCATAGAGCCCAGGGAGGTAGAGATATGCAATTCATAGGCAGACAGGCCGAATTGGCGAAACTGAACGAGGAATACAGCCGGGACGGCAGCTTCGTGGTAATCTACGGGCGGCGGAGGGTGGGCAAGACCACACTGATCAAGGAGTTCCTGAAAGGGAAGAGGGCCTTTTATTTCCTCGCCACGGAGGAGCTGGAGGGCCAGAGCATGAAGCGGCTGGCCGGCGTGGTAGCGCGGGCCACCGGGAACAGCCTGCTGCAGAAGGCGGCCTTCGGCGACTGGCTGGATCTGTTCCAGGTGATAGCCGAGTACAGGCCGAAGGAGAAGAAGGTCCTGGTGCTGGATGAATTTCCCTACCTGGTCAGGGCGAACCCGGCATTCCCCTCCATCCTGCAGAACGCATGGGACGAGCTGCTGAAGGACAGCGCAGTCATGGTGATCCTCTGCGGCTCCCTGATGGGCATGATGCAAAAGCACGCCCTTTCCTACGACAGCCCCCTGTATGGGCGGCGGACGGCGCAGATCCGCCTGGTGCCCCTGCCTTTTACGGAGGTTTATGCGGCGCAGGATCTGACCTTTTCGGAGGCGGTGGAGCAGTATTCCGTCACCGGCGGCGTCCCCAAATATCTGGAATTCTTTCAGGATGGGCAGGGACTGCGGAGGCAGCTCATGGACACGGTCCTGTCGAAGAACGGCTTTCTCTATGAGGAACCTTACTTTCTGCTGAAGAGCGAGTCCATGGCAGCGGTGAATTATTTCTCCATCATCAAGGCCATCGCCGACGGCAGCCACAAGCTGGGGAAGCTGGCCGGCGTGCTGGGGCAGGAGACGTCCGCGCTGACGCCCTATCTGGCCACCCTGGCGGATCTGGGGTTCATCGAAAAGCAGACGCCGGTCACGGAGAAGAATCCGGAAAAGTCCAGGAAGGGACTGTATTTCATTGCCGACGGCTTCCTGCGGTTCTGGTTCCGCTATGTCTATCCCTATAAGGGGGAGCTGGAGCTGGACAACAGGCAGATTGTCCTGGACGAGCTGGACAAGGACTTCGTGGAGCGATTCGCGGCATTTGCCTATGAGGACATCTGTAGAGAAATCTTTGCCAGCCTCTGCCGGAAGGGAGAGGTGGATTTCCTGCCCTCCCGCATCGGCTCCTACTGGAGCAACGACTATGACAACGACACCCAGATTGACGTCATGGCTGTGGACCATCGGAACAGGAGGATATTCGCCGGGGAATGCAAGTACCATAAAAAGCCTGTGGACGCCCCTGTGTATTTTGCCCTGAAGGAGAAGGTGGCCGTCTCCCGGGAGATACGCAGCGCCTTTCCCGGCTATGGGGTTGTGTACGGCGTATTCAGCAGGAGCGGCTTTACGCCCAGGCTGACGGAGCTCGCCAGAGAGAGCGGGGGGCCGATCCTGATCCAGGAGGCCCATGTGGTCTGAGGTCTGCCGGATCCGGCATGGAGACGCCGCGCCCGGGCGGGGTGCCGAAAAGCATTGATAAAATGTAGGAATGCTGATACAATAGATTTCAATCAAGGACAGGACGAGGGAATCAAAAAAGTGTGCAATCAAATACCCCGCTGCAAGCAACGGGGTATTTGAAAAAAGCGGCGGTTCCTGACGGGAGTGGAGGACTGGGAGGAGAGAGTGCCATGCGGGGATTGTATACAGAGAAGGTGGCGCCGGGGAAGATTCCCTTCGGGCGGCTGGTAAGAGAGATTCTGGAACCGGGTGCCGGAGAAGCCGTTTCGAGCCGGATTCGGGAGATCGGTCCGACTCAGGATGCCTATGGCCGGACTTCGGATGTCCGTGAACCGATTCGGAAGGCGGATGCCACGGATGCGGACGAGGCAGCCTTCCTCTTGGGGCAGATTCGGGAAACGGATTCGGAAAGCCGCGCGGAAGAAAGCACGGATGCCCCGGAGACAGAAAATACGGACATTCTGGCAGAGCGATTCTGCGATGACGGAGAGGGCGAGGTCAACCGCTACAACGTATATAAGATAACGACAGAAGGGAAATGCTATGTGCTGAAGAAATCCGATGAGGCGGAAATCGGCGTGTATGAGCGTTTCCTGAAGGGCCAGGGGCTTCCGGCCCCGGATTATTTCGGCAGCGCCCGGTGGGGCGGGAAGCGGTGGATCCTGATCGAGTATGTGCCGGGGACAGACCTGCGGGACTACACATCGGATATGGCGCTTCCCTGCGCGGAGAGCATCAGCCGTATCGCAAACCGCTACTGGCAGGAGGATGAGGCGGCGTTCGTTCGGAAGAAACGGGACGACCGTTTTGAGCGCTACTGGAAGCGGATCAATAAAAGGGCGGAATGCCTGAAGGGGGAGCCGGTCCTGAAGGAGGCCTATGACCGTTTCCTGGAGCGCCAGCTCACCTGCCCAAGGACGCTCTCCAATGGGGACTTCCTGCAGTTCAACGCTATTTTCCGGGACGGGAAGGTGACGCTGGTGGACTGGGCATTCGGCGGCATCATGCCCTATTCTCTGGACATCGCCAGAATGATTGCCCACGGCACCGAGGACAGGCGGACATTCCCTTTTTATATGACCCGGGCCCATAAGGAGCTGTTCGTGGAAAGGACATATGAGCTGCTGGAGCATAAGCCTCCCCATGAGCGGTATCTGTCGGACGTCCGGCTGGCGGTGCTGAACGAGTACATCGAGTTCATCGAGAGCGACCTGCTGGACGCATCCCGGGCCAGGGACCAGGTGTTCGATTATTACTATGCGGGGGCGAGGAAGCTTGCGGAGGAGATTTTGGGGGAAGACGGCACCTGACGCGCCTTGCTGCCCCGCAGGCCGGGACAGGATTCTGCGGGGGATATGCGAAGTCTCTCCGTGAGAAAGCGTAGGCCGGGAAGGGATTCCGCAAATGGCACCTGACGCGCCGCGCTGCCCCGGAAGGCTGGGACAGGATTCTGTGTGGGGCCATGCGCAGGCTTCGTGGGAAAGCGTAGGCCGGGAAGGGATTCCGCAGATGGCATCTGACGCGCCGCGCTGCCCCGCCCGGCCGGGCCAGGATTCTGCGAGGGGCCATGCGCAGTCTCTCCGTGGGAAAGCGTAGGCCGGGAAGGGATTCCGCAGATGGCACGCTGCATGAGCCTGCCAAATAGATATCCGCGGAATCGGATAAAGGAGATTGCTATGAAGAGAATCGCGCTGATCAGCGACATCCATGGAAACTACAAGGCTCTGGAGGCCTTTCTGCAATACATCGCCGGACACCCGGTGGAGGGCATCATCTGTCTGGGGGACTATGTGACGGACAGCCCCTACCCGGAGCGCACCATGGCGCTTCTGTACGGGATGCGCAGGCGCTATGAATGCTGGATGCTGCGGGGCAACAGGGAGGACTATCTGCTGAACAATAAGGACAACAGGGAAGGCTGGAAGCCCTCCTCCGCCAACGGCACGCTGTTCTATACGCTGCAGCGCATGACGGAGACGGACCTGGATTTTTTCGCATCGCTCCCCACGGAGGGGGAGCTGTGCCTGGAGGGCTGCCCTGCCCTGTACCTCTGCCACGGCACGCCTGGCCGGGTGCGGGGCAATGTCCATGAGGAGGCGGGCCTGAAGGAGAAGGTCATGGAGGCTTTGGCCTATCCTTATCTGCTTGGGGGCCACAGCCACCATCAGGAGATCGACAGGATGTACGGCAAGACCTACATCAACCCGGGCTCCCTGGGCTTTGCCGTAGACGGCGTGGGGCGGCGGGCGCAGTTCGCCATTCTGACAGGCGTGTCAGAAAAATGGGAGGCGGAGCTCCTGTCCATCCCCTATGACGTGGAGTCCTATCTGCAGGACTTTACGGAGAGCGGCGTGGACGAGATGGGCATGGTCCTGAACCGCGCGACCAAGAAGAGCCTGGTGACGGGCGTCAACTATTTCTTCAAATCCATCCTGGCCATGGAAGCCCGGGCAAAGGAGATGGGGCTCGCCTCCATGCCGCAGGTGCCGGAATCGGAGTGGGAGAAGCTGGTGGAGCGGTTCGGGCTGTGAACAGGAAAGGTCTGATGCAGAAAGACTGACAGATAAAAGAAGCGGTAACAGATTGAAAACGGAGGCGGAAAACCAGTCATGAGCGAAAGGCAGCAGATCATATATATGCAGGCGAGAATCATGCGGCTGGCTTCTGAAAGATGGAATAAGCCAATGGAGAAGGTAGCGGCACTGTTTACACAGTATAATGCCTTGCGCTATATAGAGGAATGTTTTGACATGTTCCATGTGGAAGGCGATGAGGCCATACTGGAAGACGTAGAGACATATTTAAAAGGCAGGGGGATGCGGGAAGGTGCAGAAATCGGCGGATGACAGCGCGCTCCGCAGCCTTGCATTTGTGGAGAGTGAGCAGGTATGGCGATAATGAAAACAGTTTCGGAGGAAACAAAGAAAAATGCCATTGACTTGATGGTCGCGATGGTAGTGGATGAGCTTGCGGAGGAAATGCGATTGGACCCCACAGACCTGCTGTCTTGTTTCATCACCTCCCGGACAGGCAGGCTGCTATATGATGAGTCCTCCAAGCTCTGGTGGAGCGGGCCGTCCGATATCGCCGAAATGTACAAGGCAGAACGGAAGAATGCAGAGGTGCGCTGTGGACTTTAAATTTTTGCTGGTGGCAATAAACGCAAAATATATCCATTCCAACCCCGCCGTCTACAGCCTGCGGGCCTGTGCGGGAGAAAAATTGCGGCGGCATGTGGAGCTGGCGGAGTATACCATCAACCAGCCCATGGCGGAGATTCTTGCGGACATCTATGCCAGGAGGCCGGATGCCATGGGATTTTCCTGCTATATATGGAACTGGCGGCTGGTGCGGGAACTGCTGGGGGAGCTGCCCAAGCTCCTGCCGGACGCGGCAGTCTGGCTGGGCGGCCCGGAGGTCTCATATGACGCGGATGTCATATTGAGGGAGTATCCGCAGGTCGCGGGCATCATGGTGGGCGAGGGCGAGGCTACCTTCCGGGAGCTTCTGGACTATTATGTGAAGGGGGCGAGGGCAGCCGGGCGTGAGGGTGAAGAACCTGTGGCCAAGGCCGGGAGCGAGGGTGAGGAACCTGTAGCCGGAGCCGGGAGCGGGGGTGAGGAACCTGTAGCCGGGGCCGGGA
>NZ_CAPDXS010000159.1:6522-11348 GCF_948601915.1 uncultured Acetatifactor sp.
CCTGTAGCCGGAGCCGGGAGCGGGGGTGAGGAACCTGTAGCCGGGGCCGGGAGCGGGGGTGAAGAACCTGTAGCCGGAGCCGGGAGCGGGGGTGAGGAACCTGTAGCCGGAGCCGGGAGCGAGGGTGAGGAATCTGTAGCAGAGGCCGGGCGCGTAGACATGGAATCGAGGGTCGGGGCAGGGGAAGGGTCTGCCGTGCCGGAATGCCCGTGTGCGGCAGAAGAGGGAAGGGGCCGCCGGAAAGCCGGCCCTGCCGTGGGGCTTGCGGACATCCCAGGCCTGTGCCTCCCCACAGGCTATACCCCGTGCCGCCCCCTGACGGACTTAAGCGCCATCCCCTTCCTGTACGATGACCTGGCCCCCTTCGAGAACCGGATCCTGTACTACGAGACCAGCAGGGGCTGTCCGTTCCGGTGCAGCTACTGCCTCTCCTCCATCGACAAGGCCGTGAGGATACGGGACATGGGCCTGGTAGAGGAGGAACTGCAGTTTTTCCTGGACCACAGGGTCAGGCAGGTAAAATTCATAGACCGCACCTTCAACTGCAGCCATGCCCACGCCATGGCGGTCTGGACCTATCTCCTGGAACATGACAATGGTGTCACAAATTTCCACTTCGAGATTTCCGCGGACATCCTGCGGGAGGAGGAGATAGAGCTGCTGAGCCGCTTCCGCCCGGGGCTGGCGCAGATGGAGATCGGCGTCCAGACGGTGAACCCCAGAACCCTGGAGGCCATCCGGCGGACCATGGATATCGAAAGGCTGGAAAGCGCGGTGGCAGCCATCCGCCGGGGCGGGAACGTGCATCTGCACCTGGACCTGATAGCCGGGCTCCCCTATGAGGGCTATGAGAGCTTCGGGAAATCCTTCGACTGGGTCTACCGGCTGCGCCCCCATCAGCTGCAGCTGGGCTTCCTGAAGGTGCTGAAGGGCTCCGAGATGTGGGAGCGGGCGCAGGAATACGGCATCCGTTACCTGGAGCAGCCCCCTTACGAGGTGCTGTGCACGGACTGGCTGTCCTACGGGGAAGTGATGCGGCTGAAGGGCGTCGAGGAGATGGTGGAGCTCTACTACAACAGCGGCCAGTTCGTCCATACCCTGAACTTTCTGGAGAATGCCTTTCCCGGCCCCTTTGCCATGTACGAGGCCCTGGCGGACTTCTACAGGGAGGAGGGGCATCTGGCCATGAGCCCGGCCCGTGCCAGCCGGTATCAGGTGCTGCTGGACTTTGCCGGGAGGCGGGATTCGCGGCGGCGGGAGGTGTACAGGGAGCTTTTGACCTATGACCTGTATCTGAGGGAGAACGCAAAGAGCAGACCTGGATTTGCCCCGGACATTTCCGCCTGGAAGGAGGCGGCGAGAAGCTTTTACAGGGAAGAGGAGCAGAGGCGGAGATACCTGCCGGACTATGAGGGCTTCGACAGCAGACAGCTTGGCAGGATGACCCATCTGGAGCCCTTCGCCTATCCGGTGTGGGACATTGACCGGATGGCGGCGGGCTACGGCGCTTTCGGGGCCGGGGAAAGCATGGGGCATACGTTTGTGCTGTTCGATTACCGAAGCCGCAGCCCTCTGAACCATGAGGCCCTGGCCCGGCCGATTCATGGCGGACTGGACAGTGCAACGGGCTGCTGCACCGATTTATAGAGTTGAATCGGATAAAGGCGGATAAGGCCGAAAAAATACGGTTGCAAATATGCCGCTATGGACATATAATTAAAGTAAGCATAGACTAACCGCCGGGAGGACGCGGGGAGATGGAGAGATGCCATGACCGATTCCCCGGCGGATGCGGTAAGGCTGACAGCGCAGGAGAGGGCACGGCATTGACTGAAAGCAGGAAAAGGAGCATGCTGATATGGAAGATTTGGAAAAAAGGGAAAAGCAGGAGAGGAACAAAGGGAACCGGAGCATAGCCCTGCCGATAGCGGCGGCAGTGGCCATCCTGGCAGCGGCGGCGATTGCCATCGTAGTTTGGGGCGGGCGCAGAAGCCGCGTCATGGACAGGAGCGAAGCCATGGAACATGCGCTGTCGGATGCGGGGCTGGCGGCCGCGGATGTCACCCTGACCAGACAGGAGCTGCAGCGGGACGGCGGCAGGAATTGTTACGAGATTGAATTCGTCTCGGAAACACATGTCTATGAATATGAAATCGATGCGGCCACCGGGGAGGTCAGGGGCGTGAGCATCCATGCCCTGGGTACGGAGGGCGCGACAGCGTCCGCAAGCCAGGGGCAGACAGGTAAGGGGCAGCCGGATGCCGAAAACGGGCAGTCGGAACCCAGCGGGCAGCAGCCTGGCACAGCAGAAGGCCAGTCCCAGCCGGAGGGAGGCCAGCCGGAAGCGTCAGGACAGCAGCCCCAGCCGGAGGGAGGCCAGCCGGAAGCGTCAGGACAGCAGTCCCAGGCGGAGGGAGGCCGGCCGGAAGCGTCAGGGCAGCAGCCTGGCACGGCGGAAGGCCAGTCCCAGTCGGAGGGAGACCAGCCGGAAGCGTCAGGGCAGCAGCCCCCGACAGCAGGGCAGACGAATCCGCAGTCCCGGCCGGCCGGGGCGGTGGAGACCATTGACGCCGCCAAGGCGGCAGCCCTGGCGGACGCGGGGCTGGCGGAGAGCGACGTGACCTTTACGAAGGAGAAGCTGGACTGGGACGAGGGCATAGCGGTGTACGACATCGAATTCCTGACAGCCGATACGGAATACGACTATGAAATCGACGCGGCCACAGGAGCCGTCCTGGACAAAAGCGCAGAGCTGCTCAGGCCCAACGAATCCCCGGGACAGGCCATAGACGCAGGCATCGGCGTGGAGAGCGCAAAGGAAATAGCGGCAGCGCACGCGGGCCTGTCGAAGGAGGAGGCATTCTTCACGAAAGCGGAGCTGGAACTGGAGCACGGCCGCTCCGAGTACGAAATCGAGTTCTACCACGACCGGATCGAGTACGAATATACCATAGATGCCGCCACAGGGGCCATCCTGGAGTACGAGAGCGAGTACGACCACTGAGGCCCGCCCCGGCAGTTCGGACCGGGCACCGAGCCGCTGCGGCCTGTCAGCGGCGGACAGCGGACAGAAGACAGCGATGGACGGCGGATAGAAGACGGCGAGGCATAGCAGACGCAGACAGCGCCGAAGTAAGCTTCCGGCATCACCACAATACGCCCACAATGCCGTCCAGGCTCTGCTTCAGGTGGCGCAGGATAGCGCCCTTGTTGGCGGAGCGCAGCCCCTCCGCGATGCGCATCATCTCTTCGATTTTGTCCCCTCTGCCCCGGGCGGCCCAGTAATCCGCAAGCTGACAGTAGGTGCGGCTGATGTCCGTGTGGGTGCTGACGGCGAAGTCCATGAGGATGACGGCATCGTCGTCATGCCCCGCCTCCAGCAGAGCATCCGCCCACTTCTGCAGGGTGCGGGCCAGCAGGGTATAGTTCTGGTCGTATTCGGACAGGGCCGTGATGTTGGCGGCGCCGTATTCCAGCTTCAGCTCCGTGTTGGTCCAGCCTGTGAGATTGACGATCTTCAGGGGGGTGAGGGACTCCATGATGCCGATGCACTCCAGCACCTCCGGATTCTCATTCAGCACATGGGTGGGGAAGCGCTCCAGGGGGATCTTGACATAGTTCAGCCCGTCCAGCGGCTTGCGCCGGACGGAATTGGCCTGGGCCTCCCTGGCCCAGAAATTCTTTTCATTGCGACGGCCCCTGCGGGCCTGTTTTTTTATATTATAAGAAACCAACAGGGAAAAGGTAATAAAACTTGCCAAAAAACCGATATTCATATATAATCCTTTCATGAGGGACTGTCTGCAGACAGTTCCCGATAGTATTCGCCACAGAGGTGCCGCAGGGACGTCAGGGCATCCGGAGGGCAGACAGGAGCCGCCATGTTCAATATGAACAACAAAAAAAGGACGCAGCGCATCTCCGCGGTCATCGTCATTTTGCTGGTGATAGCGATGGTTGCCTCCACTGTAACATATTTTATCTATTAATTCAACAACAGAATCAGAGAGGATGCAGACTATGGGAAAATGGATAAGGAAAGGCTGCTTTCTGGCCTGTCTCCTGGCCAGTGCGCTGCTGTGGGGCATGACCGCGGCGGCAAAGGAGGGAGACACCATCAAGAACGGGATTTTCGTGGGGGAGGTGGATCTCTCCGGCATGACCGCCCAGGAGGCGGCGCAGGCCGTGGAGGCCTATGTGGAGACCCTGCGGGAGGTGGAGATCACGCTGCTCTACGCGGAGGACAGGGAAGTGCCCGTGAGCGCAGGGGAGCTGGGGATCTCCTGGTCCAATCAGGAGGTCATCACCGAGGCCCTGGAGGTGGGGATCCATGGGAACGTGATAGAGCGGTACAAGATACTCAAGGATCTGGAGCGGGAGAACCTGGTCTACCCGCTGGAGCTGTCCTTTGATTTCCAGGGGCTTACGGACATCCTGATCGAGGAGTGCGCCAAGTACGATCAGAAGGCGGTGGACGCCACTTTGGTCCGGGAGGACGGACAGTTCCGGGTGGTGGGCGGAGACACCGGGTACGCCCTGAATGTGGAGGCCTCCTTCGACAAGGTGCATGAGCTTTTGGCCAGCGGATGGGACTGCCAGCCCTGCAGCATCCCTCTGGTGGTGGAGGTGACCCAGCCCAGGGGCAGCGCCGAGGAGCTTGCCAGGGTGAAGGACGTGCTGGGCACGTTCACTACCTCCTACGGCTCCTCCAACTTCAACCGGAGCGAGAACATCTCCAACGGCTGCAACCTGATCAACGGCACGGTCCTGTATCCCGGGGACGAGTTCTCCATGCTGGACTGCGTGACGCCCTTCACCGCGGAGAA
>NZ_CAPDXS010000160.1:0-11192 GCF_948601915.1 uncultured Acetatifactor sp.
GACGTGTGCTCTTCCGATCTGGTTCACCTCGCTAAACAGCGCGTTGCACAGCTCCATGGCCTCCAGCTGCATACGGCAGCTCCCCTTGGCGTCGCCGTCCAGGTACTTCTGGCAGATCTCATGTGTCTGGGCCGGCGCCACATTTCCCAGCACGGAGATTACGCCGATGCCGCCCAGGGACATGATGGGCACGATCTGGTCGTCATTGCCGGAGTAGATGTCCACCTTGGAATGCCCTTCTTCCATACCTGCCCCGATGGCCGCCAGATGTGCGATCTGGCCGATATTGCCGCTGGCCTCCTTGACGCCCACGATGTTCTCCACGTCCGTGCACAGCCTGAGAATCGTCTCCGGCGCGATATTGCAGCCGGTCCTGCTGGGCACATTGTAGAGGATGATGGGAAGCTTCACCGAATCAGCCACCGCCTTGAAATGGGCGTAGAGGCCGTTCTGGGTCGCCTTGTTGTAATAGGGGCTCACCAGCAGCAGGCCGTCCGCCCCCGACTCCTGGGCCTCCTTCGACAGATGGATGGCAGTTTCCGTGCAGTTGGAGCCGGTACCTGCCACCACGGGGATGCGCCCCGCCACCGTCTTCACGCAGTACCGGATCACCTCCGCATGCTCCTCCAGAGTCAGCGTGGACGACTCGCCCGTAGTGCCACAGACGATGATGGCATCCGTCCCCTCCGCGATCTGGAATTCCAGCAGCTTCGCAAACCCTTCATAATCCACTTCACCATTATCACGCATGGGCGTAACGATGGCCACACCCGAGCCCTTAAAAATAGACATCTTTTCTCCTCCATCATCTTCGTTTCTCTACTGTGTGAATGAAACAAACGCCGACACATAAAGCGCCGGCGCATGAATCCAATAGGATAATATACCGATAGCGCACCATCCTGTAACCACCAGATGACAGTCACACAGCTCTTAACTGTATGCCCAAGAGCCGATGAGCAGATCATCCCCTCTTTCGGCGTGTTCCCCTTTCCCTTCCCTTCCTCTGCGCCTGCCGCATCCGAAAAGGTACTCTTGAAAAACGCAACCTCTATCTTCTTGCATATATTCTCTCCAATAGAAAAAGCTTTCTATTGCCTTAAATCATAACATCATACAGGAGTGCTGTCAATGGATTTCTCGTCAAATCTGCGCATTTGCTTCCGGCTTCCAGGTCTCGATCCGGGAGACCATATCGGCCAGGGCACAGATGTCCTCCCCCGCCTTCTTGCCTGTCAGGATCACGTCCGTATCCCCTCTGCACTCCAGCAGCGCCCTCAAATCCTCCAGGGACACGATTTCCTTCTCCACCAGCCGGAGCACCTCGTCCAGTATCAGCAGGTCGCACTCCCTGGTGATCAGCACCTTTTTGGCGAAGTTCATCTCGTTCTTGATGTTGGCGATCTCCTCCTGCTTCTTCTCCTCCGACAGATTCTCGTAGCTCTCGTCGGATTTCTCGAAACAGAACAGCTTGATCTCCGGCTCCATCCTGCGCAGGAAGTCCTGGGACTTCATGCCGTTCCCCTTCAGGAACTGAAGGACGACTACGCTCTTCCCTTCCATGGCGGCCTGCAAAGCCCGCCCCAGGGCCGCCGGAGACTTTCCCTTTCCGTCACCGGCATATATATTGACCAATCCTTTTGCCATACCCCACCTCGTTTTACCCGAAATATTTCAAGACAGTCTCATCATACCACACTTTCCTGATTTTGGCAAACACTAACGGTCGATCTGGGTAAAAGGCTCCGGTTCCGTCACATTTCGTCTTCCGCGATCAACTCCAGCTTGCTGACCGACACCTCAAAGGCCACCCTTCTCTCCACATTCTCCTCGTCCAGCTTCTTCATATATTCCCTGCTCTGTATCCGCCCCCACACGGCACAGCGCTCTCCCACCTTGAAGTTGTTGGCATAGCGGGCGTTCCGGCCCCAGCAGATGCAGGGTATGTAATCGGACTTTCCATAAGGGCGGTTCACGGCCAGCAGGAGGTCCGCAATCTCTCTCCCAAGGGGCGTCTTCCTGTAGATCGGCTCCTTGCAGATATAGCCGTCCAGGAAAATCTGGTTGGTCTTGGAGCTCTCCTCCATCTCGTCCACGAAGCTCACCTCCCTGGCGAACACCGAGAGCACCAGACGATTCTTCCTCTCCTCATGGCGGTTGTAGGAACGGAACTGTCCGTTCACGCATATCAGTTCCCCCGTATAGTCCGCCGTCACGTCCATCAGCCTCTCCGATACCATGACGGGAATGGTGTCGTAGCTCTCGCTGAGCCGCTTGCAGCGCACGTCCATCATGTAGAAGCCCTCTCCGAAAATCTCATGGCTATAGGTAAAACCGCTTGCTATCTCCCCCATAACCGTCACCTGGTTGTTTTCAATTACCTTATCTGTCATTTTCGTTCTCCCTTCTTGTCCTAAGACTTTTTCCGGTAACACCTCCGGCGGGACATCCCCTGACGGATCCATATCCCAACGGCTGGATATTACTATTTATACAATAGAAACAGGTATTTTAGTACCATTTCTCACCGCACTCTTCGTCATTTTTTGCAAATCCGCATTCTATTTCATTTTTGAATCTATGTAAAATCGAAAACCAATCCTCCGCACCCCAATAATCCTTGCGTCCCGCGGGAAATAGTGCTATACTGTAACAGTTTGAAAATGTGCCTGAAAAAGCCATCGGCAAAGATAGACACAGGTTGACAATCCGGCAATCCCCAGGGTTGCCGCCAGCGCCGAATCCGTGCACAGGGCGCTGAAGCGCACAGAGAGGTATGATAATCATGAAGCAGAAAAGAGAAGATGTAAGGAACGTTGCAATCATAGCCCACGTAGACCATGGCAAGACCACTCTGGTGGACGAGCTGCTGAAGCAGAGCGGCGTGTTCCGCGAGGGCCAGGACGTGGCGGAACGCGTCATGGACTCCAACGATATCGAGCGCGAGCGGGGCATCACCATCCTTTCCAAGAATACCGCCGTCATGTACAAAGGGACCAAAATCAACATCGTGGACACCCCGGGCCATGCGGACTTCGGCGGCGAGGTGGAACGGGTGCTGAAGATGGTCAACGGCGTCATCCTGGTGGTGGACGCCTTCGAGGGCCCCATGCCCCAGACAAAATTCGTGCTCCGCAAGGCCCTGGAGCTGAAGCTCCCCGTCATCGTATGCATCAACAAGATAGACCGCCCCGAGGCCAGGCCGGAGGAGGTGGTGGACGAGGTGCTGGAGCTGTTCCTGGAGCTGGACGCGGACGACGCGCAGCTGGACTGCCCCTTCGTCTACGCCTCGGCGAAGACAGGCGTGGCTTCCATGGATTCCGACGGTGCCGGCGCCAATATGGAGCCCCTCTTCGAGACCATCGTGGACTACATCCCCGCCCCCGAGGGGGATCCCGAGGCCGGCACACAGGTGCTGATCAGCACCATCGACTACAATGAGTACGTGGGCCGCATCGGCATCGGCAAGGTGGACAACGGATGCATCAAGGTGAACCAGGAGGTGGTCATCTGTAACCACCACGACCCGGACAAGCAGGTTAAGGTCAAGGTCAGCAAGCTCTACGAGTTCAACGGCCTGAGCAAGGTGGAGGTAAGGGAGGCCGGCATCGGCTCCATCGTGGCCATCTCCGGCATCGCGGACATCCGCATCGGGGACACCCTCTGCTCCCCCGAGCAGGTTGTGCCCATCCCCTTCCAGAAGATCAGCGAGCCCACCATCGCCATGCAGTTCATGGTGAACGACTCGCCGCTGGCGGGCCTGGAGGGGAAATACGTCACCAGCCGCCACATCCGGGACAGGCTCTTCCGGGAGCTGAACACGGACGTGTCCCTGCGGGTGGAGGAGACGGACACCACGGAATGCTTCAAGGTATCCGGCCGGGGCGAGCTGCACCTGTCCGTCCTGATTGAGAACATGCGCCGGGAGGGCTATGAGTTCGCTGTCAGCAAAGCGGAGGTCCTCTACCATACGGACGAGAACGGCAAGCGCACGGAGCCCATGGAGCTGGCCTACATCGACGTGCCCAACGAGTTCGCCGGGGCCGTCATCGAGAAGCTGGGCCAGCGCAAGGGGGAGCTGCGCAACATGGGCAGCATCTCCGGCGGCACTTACACCCGCCTGGAGTTCTCCATCCCCGCCAGGGGCCTGATCGGCTACCGGGGCGAGTTCCTGACGGACACCAAGGGCAACGGCATCCTAAACACGGTCTTCGACGGCTACGCGCCCTACAAGGGGGACATCCAGTACAGGAAGCAGGGCTCCCTGATTGCCTTCGAGGCGGGGGAATCCATCACCTACGGCCTGTTCAACGCCCAGGAGCGTGGCACCCTGTTCATCGGCCCCGGCCAGAAGGTCTACGCCGGCATGGTGGTAGGCCAGACCGGCAGGAGCGAGGACATCGAGGTGAACGTCTGCAAGAAGAAGCAGCTCACCAACACCCGTGCCTCCGGCTCCGACGAGGCCCTGCGCCTGGTGCCGCCCAGGATTCTCTCTATGGAGCAGTGCCTGGACTTCATCGACACCGACGAGCTTCTGGAGGTCACGCCGCACACCCTGCGGATCCGCAAGAAAATCTTGGATCCCACCCTGCGCAAGCGGGCGGCCCTGCGCAAGTGATGGCTCAGAGAGATATCTGTCTATATCGGGGAGGCTTCCTCCCCGATTTTTTATGCACAGGGCCATGCGCGGATAACATGCCCATCCTTCCCTTTCCATGCCAAATCATACGGATATACGCCGCCTCTCGCCTATTTCCTCTCAATCCGGGACACTTTCGACATACCAGACAAATAATACTGCTCAGAACCTTAGAAACTATGATTTTCTGACACCCACATTTTCTGCGGATGGGTTTACTTTACCAAATATCTCCCGCAAAGTCAAGAGTTCCGGGAAAATTTATGAAAAAGCGTCATGAAATGACCCTCTGTGCGGTTCCCGCTTCATGGCAGCCTGCACAGAGGGTCTGATGATATCAGGCGTAATACCTGGCCTGGGCGTCCCACAGTTCCGTGTATTTCCCGCCCAGGGCATGGAGCTTTTCATGGCTGCCCCGCTCTATGATCTCCCCCTCGTGGAATACCAGGATCTCATCGCAGAACTGGCAGCTGCTCATCCTGTGGGAGATATAGATCCCAGTCTTGCCTTCCACCATCTCCTGGAAGCGGGAGTAGACTTCCGCCTCCGCCACCGGGTCCAGGGCCGCCGTAGGCTCGTCCAGTATGACTACGGGCGCGTCTTTGTAGAGCGCCCTGGCCAGAGCAATCTTCTGGGCTTCCCCGCCGCTGATCTCCACCCCATCTTCCAGGTACTTATAGAGGTAAGTGTCCAGCTGCTTCGGCATGCGCTTTACGATGTCCGCCGCGTCCGCCTGCTCCAGGGCCTTCCATATCTTATCGTCATCCCGTTCGAATCCGGCCGTGATGTTCTCCCATACCGAGAACGCCAGAAGCTTGAAGTCCTGGAACACCACACTGAACAGGGCCCTGTAGGCCTCCTCGTCATACTCCCGGATGTCCACGCCGTTCAGGGTGATTCGCCCCTCCGTGGGCTCATAGAGCCGGCACAGGAGCTTGATGAAGGTGGTCTTCCCTGCGCCGTTGGGCCCCACCAGGGCCATCCTCCCCCTGATGTTCAGCCTGCAGTCGATATGCTTCAGCACATAGTCCCTGCTGCCGGGATACCGGAAGCTCACGTCCTCGAATACCAGCTCGTATGCCCCGTCCTTCCTCTCCTCCAGGGCCCGGGTTCCCTTCACATGGCTGCCCTCCATGTCCAGGAACGCCAGGAACTTCTCCATGTAGGTGCAGACATTCCGCAGCCTCACCTGACAGTTGATGATGATGAAGCAGGCATTGCCGAACTGGTTCAGCGCGCCCACATACTGGGTGAAGGCACCCACCGTGATCGCCTTTGTCACCACCTTTACGGTCACCAGCAGATAGGAGCCTATGGTGAACAGGCTGTTCAGGCCGTTGTTGGCCTGGATGGTGCGGCGCATCACATCGAACATGCCGCCCCAGTAGGCCTTGCTCTTCTTCACCTCCGCCTCCGCGTTCCCCATGAGCATGTCCTGCATGCCATAGAGCCGGATGACCTTCCCCGCCTTCTCATTGAGGAACACCTGGTTCAGCAGATAGTCCTCCCTCATCTCCATCCCCGTATTGGCCTCAAAGTATGCCTTCTGCTTTTCGGAGAACTTCACGAACACTTTCCCGGAGAAGAAGGCCATCCCCGCCAGGGCGCAGCCGAACAGCAGCAGAGAGGGAAGGGGCCCCGCCAGCCTCTCCAGGAAAGTCCCGGATCCGACCGGCCTTGTATGGCACAGCCAGATTACCATGGAGGTGGACAGGATCACGCTCAAGACTGCCTGGAAGATGTCCCTGTACAGGGCCAGCACCATCCCCAGGCTGCCGTAGGCATCCGAGGTCTTCTCGGAGAAGGCGATTTTCTCCGCCACCTCCGGGTTCTCCATGGTCTCATAGTCCATGGAGAAGGTCTTCTCCCGCAGCCAGACGAAGATGGCCAGGCCCGCCACGTTGCGCAGCCCCCGGATCGCCGCCTCTGTCAGGCTCACCAGCACGGTTCCCACCAGGTTCGCCCCCAGCAGCGCTGCCGTCAGGACCACCGCCTGTCTGAATTCCCCCAGGCGCAGCGCGTCCACCAGCCCTGCGGTCAGAAAGAGGCTGATATAGGTCTGGGCCAGCTGGAAGACGATCTGCAGCAGGTATACCGGAATGATCTTGTGGTCCGTTTCATGTATCTTCTTCAGCAGCCGGAACCCCACTCTGTGGGTCGCTATCACTTCATGCATGGGCCTCTTCCTCCTTCTCCCCGGAATGCATTTCTTCCTTCTGATAATACTGGGCCTGGAGGTTGAACAGCTCCGCGTAGGCCCCTCCCTTTTCCATCAGCTCCTCATGGCTTCCCTCCTCCGCCACGCATCCGCCCTCCAGGTACAGGATCCTGTCGCAGAACCGTGTGGAGCTGAGCCTGTGGGAGATGAATATGCCTGTCTTGCCGCTTATCATCTCATCGTAGCTCTCATACATCCTGCTCTCCGCGATAGGGTCCAGAGCCGCCGTGGGCTCGTCCAGGATGACGATGGGGGAGTCCTTGTACAGCGCCCGGGCCAGCATCATCTTCTGCATCTGGCCGCCGGAGAGGGTCACGCCTTCCGGATCCAGGTCTTTGTTCATGACAGTGTGCCTTCCCTTGGGAAGCTCCCTGACCCTCTCGGCCAGACCTGCCTTTTCCAGGCTCTCCTCCAGCCGTTTCACATCCTCCAGCCCCTCCCTGACGCAGGACACATTTTCCGCCAGGGGGAAGGAGAAGGAGAACACATCCTGGAAGACAACCGCGTATTCACGGAAGATCTCCTCCCGGGGCATCTGCGCCATATCCTGTCCGTCCAGGTATATCTTCCCGGAGGTGGGGCGGTAGAGGCCGCAGAGGAGCTTGGTCAGGGTGGTCTTCCCGGCCCCGTTGAGCCCAACCAGAGCCAGCCGCTCCCCGGCGGGGATGGTCAGGTTCAGATTGTGTATGGTGTCCTTCTCTCCTCCCTCATACCGGAAGCACACGTCCTCCAGCCGGATTTCGTGGGGCGTCCCCGGGTTCTTCACCTTTTCCTCCCCGTCTTCCTCCCCTGTGCCCAGGTCCATGAATTCCCGGTATCTGTCCATATGCCCCTTGGTCTGGACGATCTGCTGCAGAGCCTGGAACAGCCCTCTCATCCATACGCCGAACCCCGACACGATACCTATGTACAGCAGGAATGCAGGAAGGGTGACGCTTCCCTGGACCATCTGCCAGATCAGATACCCATAGACGATCCCGTTCACCACGAGCCTGCAGATGCCCTCCAGGATCCCTCCCGTCAGAGGGCCCAGCGCCGTCCTGTACTCCAGAGATACGATCCTGTCCACCACCTCATGGAAGGCCCGCAGGAGCCATTTGTCCATCCGGTACAGGCGTATGTCCTTCCCGCTCTCGATGGCGATGGACTCTCTGCGCAGGTAGAAGAAGGCCTGCCGGTTCCTGGCATTCTCCTTTATCCTGGCATAGGTCTTCTCCCGCAGGGGCTTCTCCCAGGCTTCCATGAGCAGGACCTGCCCCAGCAGAAGGAGCAGCAGAAGCAGGCTGGCCCTGCCCACGATGACCCCGTAGACGATCAGCCCCAGCCCATTGGAGATTACGGTCCAGAACAGTTGCACATAGATTTCGATTCCTGAGCCCTCCCCGGAGAACAGGTTCTCCCTGGCCTGTGCCATCTTCCTCTGTCCCTGGGCGCTCTCTATGTAGCTCCCGTCCACCTCCACGCATTTCCGGTAGAATTCGATCCACATGCCGATCCGGAATGTGGTCAGCAGCTTCCCCTGGGTCTCCCGCAGATGGTTGTACAGGAAACGCACTGCCTGGAGCAGGACCACGTATCCCCCCACCAGCAGCAGGATGCTTCCCGCCTCCCGCCCGCTGATGAGACATGCCGCCACTGCCGCCGCCATGGCGGACTCCAGGAAGGGCAGCAGGATCCCCAGCGCCGTGGTGCCTGCGCAGACGGCAAAGGCCCCCGGCCCTTCCTTCTCTCTCAGGCAGCGGAAGGCGTATCTGTAGTTGTCGCCGATGGAATAGGCTGTGCCATCGGCCGCCCGGGTGCTTCCGGGTTTGCGCCCTTTTCCGGTCCGCTTTTCTTTCTGCTTTTCTGTCTGCTTCTGCATGGAATCTCCTCTCCCGGGGCCGGCTGTCTGCCAGACCCCACTATTTGAACGGGTAAATCTGTACAAGCATGTACGTTCATTATAAACAATTGGAGGGGGGATTCAAGTATATTTAGAAAATATTTTTCACTAATATACAATTTTATTCATTTTTTACAATTTCTTCTTCGCCATTTTGTCGGAATTTACCAGTCTCATTCCCTGTTCCCCAGGGCCTGCGCCGGAAGGATCCTGTCTGTCCGTTCCATCAGAAGGGGCATTTCGCTCCGGTGATATCATGATAGCATATATCCTCCCAGGCGGCTTTTCCGATTTAGGCAAAACAGAAATGCAGCCGATGAATTATCTGCATACTTCGGAGGGTATCCGCACAAACTGAATGATGAGTTTTTAATGTATGGTTCGGAAATATGATATGTATCAGAAGATTCAGACTTATATATCTGATATTATGATATTTTATAAAGTTTCCGACTTGCAAGTCTGAAACTATTTGCTTTTTTCGGATTCATGGGTATAATAGAGATATGGAAATCAGGAGGTGCATCATGACTGAACTTATCAATCGCCCCGAGTATCTAAATCAGCTCATCCAAAACAGGGATGTGGACCTGGTCAAAATCGTCACAGGCATTCGCAGATGCGGAAAGTCCTCCCTGTTGGACCTGTTCCATCGATACCTGTCAGACAGCGGCACAGCCGACGCCAACATCATCCACATGAACCTGGAATCGCTGCGTTATCGGAATTTTTCCGACTACCTCGCCTTCTATGACTATGTCAGCGAGCGCATCCCCAGGAGTGGCAAGACCTATCTGATATTCGATGAACTACAGGCCGTGGCGCATTGGGAAAAGGCCATCGAGTCCTTCCGTCTCGACTTCGATGTGGATATCTATATCACCGGCTCCAACGCATATCTGCTTTCCACGGAATTTTCCACCCTGCTTTCCGGAAGATATGTGGATATCCGTATGCTGCCGTTGTCGTTTAAGGAGTTCCTGACCTTCTACGACTTCGCCCCTTCTGTCACGGCAGAGGAAAAGTTCCAGCGATACCTGCAGTTCGGCGGCATGCCGATTCTCAGGGAATACCAGTTCAACGAAGCAAGAAGCAATCAGGCGCTGGAAGGCATCTACTCCACGGTGGTATTGCGCGACATTCTCCAGCGGAACAGCCAGGCCGATCAGGGTATGCTCCAGAAAATCATACTGTTCCTCTGCTCCAATATCGGCAGCATCACCTCTCCCAACAGCATCGGCAATGTCCTGTCCAGTGAAGACGATATCCATGCCGGAAAAGGCAGGAATGTGGCAGGGAAAACGGTAGATAAATATATCTCCATGCTGCGCAGCGCATTTATCTTCTACTCTGTGGGCAGATATGACGTGAAGGGCAGGCAGTTGCTGAAAACCCTGGGGAAGAACTACATCATCGATATGGGTTTCCGCAATATGCTCCTGGGCTATCGCGATGGGGACCGGGGACACATCCTGGAAAACATCGTGTTCCTGGAGCTCATCCGCCGTGACTATCGCGTATACATCGGAAAGGCGGGGGATGCCGAAATCGACTTTGTGGCAGAGAAGCCAAGCGACAGGCTGTATATCCAGGTGACGGAAAGCATGCTGCCGCCGGAGACCCGGGAGCGGGAGCTTAAGTCCCTGCGCATGATACCGGACAATTATGAGAAAATCGTGTTGTCCATGGACAGGAATTATATCAGTTCCTATGATGGGATCAAGTCGCTGTATCTGATTGACTGGTTGCTGGCGTAGATATGGGCTATGGTCGTCATACACTGTCATCTGGATGCTTGCTGGGCATGCAACTATGAGACAGCCTCCTCCGGCAGGCAAGCCTGCCGCGGAGTCGTTTTTCTTTTTATGCTGTGCTGCCCAGCCTCAATGCTCCAACATATTCTCAATAAAAATCCCATACCCCTTCCTGGAATCCTGCACCAGCACATGGGTCACCGCCCCGATGAACTTCCCGTTCTGGACGATGGGGCTGTCGCTCATGAGCGTGTCAAGGAAAGGGCAACATATTTTGACAGATTATTTCAATTTGTAACAGCTTCCCCTCAATTTCCCTTCTTTTTTCAATATTCCGTCCTCGACCATTTCCTTCAAAATCTTCAGGGCACGAGAATCCTTCACATTCAATAGATTCTGGACTTCTCTATTTTTTATTGAGCCCTTTTCCTCTATATATTGGATAATCTTTTTATGATTGTCATTCAATTTATCCGTACTTTTTATCCGTACTTTTCCGTACATTTCCGTACTTTCCATCACTTTATCCGTACTTTTCCGTACTTTTTCCGTGCTCTCCATCTCTTTATCCGTACTTTTTCCAATCCTCGTCTTATCAGGATACCGGAATAAATTGATACGAAAGCTTCCGGCAATTTCCACCAGCTCTGGATCTTCTAGTCCAAGTAGATCGGAAGAGCACACGTCTGAACTCCAGTC
>NZ_CAPDXS010000161.1:0-11069 GCF_948601915.1 uncultured Acetatifactor sp.
TCAATTGTCAGATTATAGGCAGTTTTCTATAGTCCGACAAACTGGGAAACTTTTAGTAAACCATGCGTCTTTTTTATGCGTGCCTGCACGCATTGCCCACCAAGGAGGAACATGAGCGACAACTTTCAGACCAACACCACAGGGCGATTAACGCCCTGTTTACAACAGAAGATTGACAAGACAAGGTATTTAGTCGAGGTACATTTCTCTGATACAAGTACCCAACGCGTAGAGGACAAGTTATACTGCATAACGATTTCACTTGCCGTGAAACCAGACTGCATAACGCTGACTGGTTCAATCGCATGATTACATTAGGCAGTATTCAGCGTTATGCAGTATAAAACGTGTCATTCTCCACGATTTAGAGCATGGAAAACAGGGTAGACGGAACTGCCAGATTTTATTTCATAAAAAGGGCAGTCTCCTCTTCTCCGTGGTAAATCACAAACATATCTCCCGTCTGCGCGACGGCATCCGCCGGATACCCTTCCGACACTTTCTGAAAGTCCATGTCTATCACATAGGCCATGCCGTCCCCATCGATCATCATCGCATAGCCGTCCCAATACCCGCTGCAGTCCTGCGCCTTGGGCATTTCCATCCGGCGGCCCTGCTCGTCCAGATAGAAATACTCTTCTCCTTCGCTGGCCAGATACCAGCCCTCATCCGTCATCGTGATTGTCTCATGCTCCGCCAGAACCACCTCCGCAAGATTCGTGACCTCACGGTACTCATTCAGCTCTGCTTTGGAAAAATCCAGCAAAAAGCATCTGTCGATTTCCTCCTGATAAGCAATATTTACAACCATCTGCATCCCGCGGCTGCCATACCAATATCCACCGCTGTAATATTCCGGAATCTGAATCGACAACCCTGAAAAAGCCATCTGAGGATTAACGCCAAATATTTGTTCTGCTTCTTCAGTGTCCATAGGGATTTCAAAATACTGCTGGGTCTGACAGTCAAACAGAGCAATTCCAACCCCCAGTTCTATGGAAAGCGAAGGCATATAACCGTCTTTTACCGCCCACGCCCAATACCGCGGCATTCCATCCCCTGATCCCACACCTGCAATCTGGACTCCTGATTCTGCCGGATCCAGCGGAACAGACTCATAGGTATGACTGCTCCACCCTGCGTCTTTCCACATAGCCTCCCTTGCATCATCGATGCGCACCATGCTTCCGTCCATCTGTACCAAAAAAAGCCCTTCTGTTTCCAGCGAACAGTAGAAGACGCCGTCCTGCACTGGTGAAACATTTGACACCCCTCCATCCGGCATTAGCTCCTCTACAGGAATCTGCACAAGATAAGCGCCGCTCTCCAAATCATAGCAGCCAATCTCGTCGCTTCCGTCTTCCCGGGTATATGCATACGTAATCTTTCCTTCTCCGAGTTCGACGGAGATTCCGTAGCTTCCTGGAAGGGTCACAAGCTCCCGTCCTTCCCTGTCAAAGAAAGTACACTGCTCATCATCCCCCAGCGCAAATATCCCCTCTTCGGACGGCTCACAATAATAATAGGGATACTGATGGGGGACAATGCTCTCTCCCTGCCGGTTGATCGCCCCGCACAGCCCGTCCTTCACGGTCAGGATCACTCCCCCGCCGCTGGTTATATAGCTTAGCCCGGTCTGGCTTACCGTCAATATCTGCGGTTCTTCTTCCCCGTCCTTCCCATCGTCTTCCAAGCTTCCATCCTCCGGGTCTTCCTCTTCCGAAGTTCCTTCGCCCACCGCGAGTCCAGAAGCTTCTGAAACCTTGTGGTTCAGCGCCTCATCCCCCAGAAGCTCTTCCAGCACAAATGCAGGGATGTCCGATTCCTTAAATTTCTCCACGCGGATTCCCGCCTGGCCGTCCGAGGCAAAAAGCTCCGCCCTCTCGCCAGCCGTTACAGGCTCTGTCTTTGTCTCGCCGCCCTCCAAGGCAGTCACGCTGCCCTCCACTGTCCCCTCCAGGATATAGACGAGCATATGCTCCTCGTCCCTTACCTCCACCCATCCGCAGGTTCCCCGGATGCCAACCACCATGGTAGAGTAGCGGATATCAAATGTTTCATCCTCGGCAAGGGGTTCCTCCACATGAAAGAACAGGCTTCCGCTCTTGACAGAAGCAGTCAGTTCCTTTCCCTCTTTCTGTATTTCTATCTCGCTCTCTTCATCCATTTTTGCAAGCTTTACTTCGTCCAAATCTATCCAGGCATAGCTTGCATTTTGTGTCCCCACCTGGTAACCGCTGTATAGTCCAAGTCTTTCCACAACACCGATATCTTTCCCTTCTTTGTCGCTAACCTCCACTTTTCCCTCTGCTTTCACCAGATGCATGGAAGCAGCCGCCTCCTTCTTCCCACATGCAGACAACAGAACACCCACCGCCAAAAGCAGCGCCGTCAAATATTTTGATCCTTTTTGCATCATATTACTGTTCCATTTCAGACAGCGCTTTCTCTGCGCTGGCAGTTTCCTTTCTGTATTTTCCGCCTCTTATCTTACCACAAGGCTAAGATCGTGTCCAACATTTCTTTCAGTATCTTCAACAAGGGACAAACGCAGAGACAACAGCCACATCCCTTTCGATATTCTGTTGCGCCTTGCTGTTGCTGTCAAGCTCAAATGCAAGGTCAGCCTTACGGATGTCCCGGATCTCCCGAATCTCCCCATAAATGCCTTTGTTGTGTATGATGCTCTTTTTCATAAAAGCTGCCTCACAAGCCTGCCCGCAGCAGATGGATATCATAGGTGTGCCTGCACAGCTCCTGAATATCCTGGCTGTAATGGGACGTCAATATGATTGTCACCCCTTCCTTTTCGTTCAGTTCCCGAAAAAGCTTCCTGAAATATGCCACGGACTTGATATCAATGGCATTCAGCGGCTCGTCCAGAACCAGCAGCGAGGGCTTCTCCATCAGGGCCTGGGCGATGGCGAGGCGCTGCTTCATCCCCTGGGAATATTTCCCCACCGGAACCTCCAGCTCCGGCTTCAGCCCCGCCAGCCGCATGGCCTCCTCCACCTGCGCCCTGTCCGCCTTCCCGCGGATGGAAGCCAGCAGCAGCAGATTGTCCAGCCCCGTCTCCCCCGGCAGAAAGCCCGTGGAATCCAGGATCACCCCTATGTCCCGGGGGAATCTCCCCTTCTCGATCCTTTCTCCCCCTACCAAGACCTCTCCGGCATCCGGCAGGGCGAAGCCGCATATCATCTTCAGCAGCACGCTTTTCCCGGAGCCGTTCTCCCCCAGGATCCCGCAGATGTCTCCACGGGAAACCGTAAGATTTAAATTGGTAAACAGAATATTATTTTTATATGCCTTTGATACATTCCGCAGCTCTACCATATTTTTCCTCCCTTGTTCTCCCCGCTCGCCTTGTTCTCCTACCTGCCGTTCCCGTTCTGGGACAGTCCTATTTCTCCCCATTCTCCCTGTTCTCCCTGTTCTCCTACCTGCTGTTCCCGTTCTGAGACAGCCCTATTTCTCCTCGTCCTCCATGTTCTCCTACCTGCCGTTCCCGTACTGAAACAGCCCCATTCTCCCGCCGCCCTTTCCGGAACCGATTATCGATCGTTCTTTTCAAAGACGAAATCCTTTTTCCCGTGCAGCGCTTTTGCCAGGCACAGCAGGAGCAAAATCATGACCAGCCAATACCACCAGTAAAACTGATAAGCCCCCAGCTTCTCCACCTCCTCCGGCGGCGCCCCCACGATCTCTTCGATTTTATAGCCAATCTTCCCCCAGGGCGTCCACTCCAGCGCACGCACGGCGGCTCCTTTCGCCAGGATATAATTTCCCAGGGGCACAAAAGTCGTTACCGCCAAATCCAGCATAGCGTTGCCCACTATGCTCTGCAGAATCTCATGCAGCAGGAGCATGGCGCTCCAGAAGCAGAAGATATTCAGACACTGCTTTACACAAATGTCCCCGAACTCCTCCGACAGGATAAAAGCATGCTCCGACTCCACGGGCATCTTCCGCCTGATGAAGAGCAGCAGTCCCGCGAAGGCAAGCAGGCACAGCAGTGCGAATCCTGTTCTCACAGCTGTTTTCATGTAAAAAAATTCATCCCTGTCCCGGTATCTGATCAGGACAGGATACCGGGAGCTCTGGGTCTGTCCGCCGCTGGTGGCCGCCAGCAGCAGAAAGGGGAACAAAACCAGAATGATATGATAGTTGTTGAATACCCACACCATGAATTCCCCCTGGCAGCCTGCCGGGTATTTCCACAAAAAGTCCGCTGCCATCACATGTCCCACCACCAGGGCGCAGAGCAGCCAGAAAAGCAGCCCCCTCGCCAGACGGCATTCCCTGATCTCCACTCTAAGCTTTGCCAGCATGACAATCCCCTCCTATGAACAAAAGACAGCCTGTCGTAAACAGCGCCAGCTCATACAGGGGAATCCCCCAGCCTCCCAGCGCAGGATTGCTGTAGGCTGCCGGGTCTATCAGCTTAAACGCCTCCCAGGCCCTGGGGGCGGCCACCCCTGTGAACACACAGTAGCAGACCGGTATCAGCAGCGCCAGATATCTATTTCGGACAACCGCGCTCAGGCCCAGCCCCCATACCGCGAATGCCGCCCCCAGCACGCCTGCGTTCACGGCATACATCATACCGTACAGAAACGGGAATCTCCCGGCTAATTCCGGCAGGAAGCGGATGGGATTCTCCACCTTTCCCGAGCCCAGTATGAATTTGCAGAAAAGCAGCCACCCTGCCATAGGCAGGAACAGGGACAGGGAACCGCTGCAGGCCACCGCGGCGATCTTCGCCCTCCGATATTCCCCTCTGGAAGTCTTCAGCACCATCAGCCCCTGAAAGCCGCTGTCCCTCTCCCTCCGGTAGGACAGCACAAAGGGGAACATGACCGTAACAGGCCAGAGGATTGTCAGCGGCGTAGACCGCAGACTGTCCAAAAACTTGCTCAGATAAGGTCCGCTGTCACTGAAGATCCTGCCTCCCGTCTGATCCAGACGCCCTTCCAGCATCATGAAAAGACCGAATGCCGTTGTGGCGGCAAAGGCCCAGGAGCCCAGCGCCCTCTTTATTTCCGTTTTTACCATAATGCATGCCCTCCCCTGCACCGCTCTTCTTCGTGGATTCCACTGTCTGATATATCTGATTAACGGGCGTTTCGTTACAGATTTCATTTCTCAATTCCATTTTCTGACGGGAGCAGAATTTCAAGCGCAAAATCGCCATCGTCATATTTCGGGCGGTATGGAGGCGCAGGGAAAGCCAGAAAGACCAGCCGGGCAGTCGGCTGGTCTCTCCGTCATCACATCTCTCACTCTTCCATGGAACAGTTTGCCGCCGCTCCCCGGCGGCTGCAGTAAATCTGTATCGCCTTGTCCGCAAATCCCGCAGTCCCTTTGCCGCCTGCCCCATCGATATTCTCCGTAAAATCTCCGCCGGCGGCGTACATTCTCCCAAGCCCGGAAAGGATATCCTCCGTACACTTGTAATAGTGCTCCGTGATAAATGCCTGTAGTTTCCCCGCAAGGGCCTGGGCCTCCCCGGATGCCGGATCCCTGTCCTTTATCCTGCCGAACTCTGCGAATATCCGCATCATCTGTACGCCCAAATCCCTCTCCTCCTCGGAAGTCCTGTCTTTTGCTTTCTCTTTGAACTCTTTATATGCGGCGGTGTCTCCCCAGGACGCTTTGGCCTGTGCCGCATATTCCTCCATCCTGCTGGTGTCAAATGCTGAAAAATCCATGGTATTTCCTCCTGTCTCCTTTATTCCACGGGCCAGCTCGATCAGGTTCTCCAGATGCTCCTTCTTCAATGTCAGCAGGGCTATCTGCTGCTCCAGCGCCCTGTCCCTGTCATAATCCGGGCTCTCCATGATCTTCCTGATCTCCTTCAGCGGAAATTCCAGTTCCCGGAACAGCAGAATCTGCTGCAGGCGCTCCAAATCTGTATCGTCATACAGACGGTATCCCGCATCGGTGTATCCTGCCGGACGCAGAAGCCCGATTTTGTCATAATACTGTAGAGTGCGTATACTCACTCCGGCCAACCCGCTCACTTCATGTACTGTCCTCATCGGCTTTTCCTCCCGTGTGATATCACTATAAACTATAACGCAGCGTCATAGTCAACCCCTTTTTTATAAATTTATGCAGAAAGCTTTGTCCGGGGATTTTCTATTGCTTTTCTCTCCTAAAAAATGTATACTTAAGCCAAATCAGAAATCAGAGGTGAATCTTATGAGCAGAAAAAGAGCAGTGGTGTCCCTGGGGCACGACGCGTTAGGTTATACCACAGGGGCCCAGCGGGACGCGGTGCAGGTGACGGCCCGGGCGCTGGCGGATCTGGTGGAGGAGGATTACCAGCTGACCATCACCCACAGCAACGGCCCCCAGGTCAGCATGATCCACAAGGCCATGACGGAGCTGCGCCGGGTCTACACCGACTACACCCCCGCTCCCATGTGCGTGTGCTCCGCCATGAGCCAGGGCTATGTAGGATACGATATCCAGAACGCCCTGCGCAGCGAGCTGCTGGGCAGGGGCATCTCCAGGCCGGTCAGCACTATCCTGACCCAGGTCACCGTAGACCCCTATGACGAGGCCTTCTACGAGCCCACCAAGGTCATCGGCCGCTTCATGTCAAAGGAAGACGCCGAGACCGAAATCAAGAAAGGCAATTACGTCAAAGAATATCCCGGAAAGGGCTACAGGCGCGTAGTCGCGGCTCCCCAGCCCATCGACATCGTGGAAATCGAGGCCATCCGCGCCCTTGCGGCCGCAGACCAGGTGGTCATCGCCTGCGGTGGCGGCGGCATCCCCGTCATCGAGCAGCAGCATATCCTGAAAGGCGCTTCTGCCGTCATCGAGAAGGACGCCATCGCCGGGAAGCTGGCGGCGGACTTAGGCTGCGACGAGCTGATCATCTTCACCGGCGTGGACTGCGTGTACCGTGACTTCGGCACCGACGGGCAGGCCCCTGTGGCGGCTATGGCCGTGGCCGAAGCGAAAGAGATGATTTCCCAGGGACAGTTCGAGGCGGGCACCATGCTGCCGAAGATCGAAGCCGCTGTCAGCTATCTGGAGAAGGTGGGGACGGGAAAAGTGCTGATAACTTCTCTGGGCAGGGCAAAGGACGCCGTCAGGGGCAAGGCAGGAACTGTGATCACGGCGTAGCGCTTTCCATGTACCGCTTCGGCAGCGCGGTTCCACTGCGCAGGCCTGGGCGGAAAACAGCCCCTCCGGCAGGACGGCCCATGTCCGGAGGGGCTGTTCGTTTTGCTGTCTTCTCTGTCTTCTGCCAGGCGATTTCCCTGCATGTCCACGGATCGCCCTCGGATGATTCCCCCTGATTTCAGCCATGTCAAAGAATTTTGACATGGAAAAACCGGTCCTGTCAAAGATGTTTGATAGACATCCGGCCCTCAATACATGATAATGGCATCGAAAGGAGCAATCGGAATATGGAAATAGGGAAAAAGCTTAAAAGCGCACGGGTACAGTCCGGGATGACGCAGGAGAACGTGGCGGAACGGATCAATGTATCGAGACAGACAATATCAAATTGGGAAAATGAGAAATCATACCCTGATATCATCAGCGTAATCGAGCTGAGCAACCTATATTCCATAAGTCTCGACGTATTGCTAAAGGGTGATGAAAAAATGATAGAGCACTTAGAGGAAACCACAAATGTCGTAAAGAGCAACCAGAAAATGATATGGGCTGTCATTGTCAATATCATTGTCGCAGCGCTGCTGATAACATTAAGTATGTTCATACCGGATAACCGCTATTTCTTAGTCGGCGTATTCTGCCTTATGGTCATCACTTCATCAGCATTGCTTTACCAAATCATCAGAACATTCTAAGGAGGACATCGTATCATGAGATTAAATATGGTTTTTGCAGTGATTTGCGGCGCAGCGGCGCTTGTAGGAGGCTTTGAGGCCGTATTCCAGGTTTATCACTTAACCGTAATCGATGCCACGGCCAGGGGGCTGAAGCATCCCAGATTCTGGGGATTTTTTGCGATGAACGGCAATCACTCCGGCGGTCTGCTCATGTATCTGATCGGAAGGAAAAGATATCCTGTCATGAATATGAGCGAAAGCAGCGCAAAAGAAATGGAAAGGCGCAAGAAATCTGCCGGTGCAGGCCTGGCATTTCTGGCAGCCGGGGTGATCGGCATCATATGCGCCACTCTGTTATGACGCAGTAAAAAAGATTGGCGGAATGCCTCACAGGTGGGGTACAGCTCCGCCAGGGCCTCCAGAAAGCCGGCGTCCATCTCGGCCCGCTCCAGGGCCGGGAGCCCCGCCGCCAGCATGTCCACAGCCACCACCTGATAGCGGCACTCCCGTGATAGAAAACATGCTCCTGCCCTCACCCCTCGTCCCGGGAAGCGCCCAGGACCGCCAGCATGGCCCCGATCATAATCGCGAAATCCGAGAGGTTGAACACCACCCTCCCCAGGGGCTTCCATCCCACCTGGAAGGTCAGATAATCCACCACGTACCGGCGCTTCAGCCTGTCGTAGGTGTTGCTGAAGGCGCCGCCCAGGAGCAGGGCCAGCCCGGCCCGCAGCAGCCGGTTCCCCCGCTGCCCCAGGCTGCACAGGAACATCCCGCCCACCGCCCCGGTGAGGGCCACCGACAGGGCTGCCACCGCTTTACGGCGCCTCTGGCCCAGGTTCAGCATGGCTCCTTCATTATGGTACTTCCGTATCCGGACGCGGCCTCCGGCCAGCGTCATGGGCTTCCGGCAGTCCCCTTCCCTGCCCCGGCCCAGCACATTTCCGCTTTTGTCCGTATCGCTCCCCTCTATCCGGTCCTTGATCCACAAATCTCCCAGGAAAATCCCTATCACTCCAAGCACATAACCGGCCATTCCCATCCTCCCACGCTCCTGACTTGCTCATATCTGATAAATCCTGACATTCCACCGCTACCTCCCATCTCTTGACCCTATTATACACAGTCACCCGGCAAATTACAAGAAGCGGAAAACGCAGACCTATTGTAGTCCAGCAAATTAAAGTTCTTATCTCCCGCACAAAAACGTCAAATTAAACTCTCAGGTTTCAAATACTGTCTATAAGAGCGTGCTGCAGGAAGCGGCACGTTTTCCTCTTGACCATCCCTTGCTGTTCCGATATAGTTTTTATGGAACAAAAAAAGAGAAAGAACAGCACCTCCCACAGTTCGTTCTTTCTCTCACATACCAGTGTGCCTGCCATATACGGGATCGTGTCCCACTCGTGAGGCTCCGGCACCACCGACATATACTATGATAAGAGAAAACTCCCTGTTTTGCAAGCTGATTCGCATAAAAAGTTCATCAAAAGCCCTGTTCGGCTCCTTCATGGCCGGATTCCGCCCTGAGCTGCAGACCTGCCCATGCTGTGGGGCAAAGGGCTCCTGCCGTATCCATGCCTACTATGACCGCTCCCTGGTGGACTTCATAGGCGGCGCCCCGGTCCGCCACAGCCTCTGCATCATGCGCCTCATCTGTACCTGCGGCCATACCCATGCCATCCTCCCGGACTTCATCATCCCCTACTCAGGCTACGGCCTGTTCTTCCTCCTCCGCGTCCTGGCGGAGTATTTCCTGCACCTTTCCACTGTGGAGAAGCTATGCGAACGCTTTTCCATCACCCTTTCCCAGCTGCACCGGTGGCTGCAGCCCTTCCGGATACAGAAGAAGGAATGGCTCGGCGTGCTTTCCTCCATGGAGGCTTCCAGCCTTTCCTTCCTGAAAGCCCTGCTCGTGTAGGCGGCCTATTCGGATTTCGCCTCCGCCTTTGTCCGCCGTTTTACAAAGTCCTTCCTCCAGTCCCATAAGAACCCGGCGCCTTACTGCCAGCAGGTCTTCGGCCCGTGAACCGTTTTCCCACAGCCACACGACACGGGTATGGCTTCCCTCCCTTCTCTCCTGCATAATGGTGGAAAACCACCTAGGGAGGACATTTTTATGGACAACAATCCCAAAAACCTTTCGGACGCAGCCGCCATGGCACAGTTCCGCCTCGCTCTCATAGCGCCGGTCATCCATGGCCTTTATCCTGATGCATCCAGGAACGCCTACTACCAGCGTGTCACCGAAAGACCGCTCACCCTGCCTGACGGCTCTGTATTCCAGTACAGCCCCAAGACCCTCAACGGGCTCCTTAAAGACTATATGCGCACCTACAATACGTCCGTCCATTCCGGCATCGGCACCACGCCCCTGGAGCGCTACCAAAAGGCCCGTTCCTCCATCCGCATGCCAAAGTCCAGGGAATGGCTGGAAGAGTGTTTCCTGAACCGTATTGCCAGAAAGGCGAACAAGGACTCCACCGTCTCTATTGACAAGGTGTCCTATGACGTCCCCATGCAGTTCATCTCCTCAAAGGTGGAGATCCGTTTCCTTCCGGATGACATGTCCTCGGCCTTCATCCTTTATGAAGGGGAGCATTACCCCATCCGGCCTACAGATAAGAACGAGAACTGCAGGACGAAACGTAACAACACACCGTCCATCGATTACTCAAGGATCGGGGGTGAGGGCTGATGTCCCGTTCCTGCTATGGGCTTTCCTTCAACCCTTTCGACAAACAGAATTCCCGGGAAAAGGACCGGTTCCTCTCAAAGGACATCTCGGAGATGGCGTCCCGGCTGGACTACCTGAAGGACACCAGGGGCATCGGCCTGTTCACGGCACGCCCCGGCATGGGCAAGTCCTTCGCCCTGCGCTGCTTTGCAAAGAGCCTCAACCCCAACCTCTACCACATGGAATACATCTGCCTCTCCACCGTCAGCGTCATGGAGTTCTACCGCCAGCTCTGCTCTGTCTTAGGGGTAGAGCCAAGGGGCGGCAAGCCTGGGATGTTCCGCGCCGTGCAGGAGCAGATCCTCTACCTCTACAAGGACAAGAAGCAGCCCCTCCTCCTGGCAGTCGATGAGGCACAGTACCTCTCCACCGGCATCCTGGAGGACATCAAGATGCTCATGAACTACGGATATGACTCCCTCAACTGCTTCACGCTCATCCTCTGCGGGGAGCCGCACCTGAACAGCACCCTGAAGAAGCCCGTCCATGAGGCCCTGCGCCAAAGGATCACCGTGCAT
>NZ_CAPDXS010000162.1:0-11043 GCF_948601915.1 uncultured Acetatifactor sp.
AGAATTTTATGAGGTTCATTATGGTTTGTGGGCTAAAATATTATCAGATGAAGAATATCAGGAAATAGTGGACGTTATTATGGGTCTGCCATCAAGGGGCAAAGATTGAATTGGGTATAAATGTGAATAGGAAGGCGACGAACGAAAAGATGAACTGTAGATTGGGCATGAATGAATTGTTAGACGATAGCCATATGCCTGTTCTGATGGTTATGAACATGGTCAAAGAAAAAAGATTCTTGGAAGTACTAAAAGCCCTAAGCAAGGGAAACGGTTTTGGAGAAGAATACGGAGCCTGTACATTGCCGGAGGATCTGGATGATTTTGATAAGGCGAATGGAGAAGATTTGGATGGAGCAGAGTTTGCCTTGTATAGCGGGGAAGAAGTAGTCATTGACTTTAAAACGCTTTATTATTATCTAAAAATTCTATGTGATAAATATGTAAAATATCATATGGAACAAGCCGACATTGTGAATGGATTGCTGGACGATTTTTCAGATAAATATTTAAAAGCAATCGTTCAATAAACCGGGTGGATTATGAAAGGATGAAAGGAAATCGGATTTGGAAATGAAGAAAAAGCATGGTATGCTCTGTCTGTTATGCATGTTTGCGGCTGCGGTGCTCTGTGCCTGCCAGGGGATGGCTTTTGAAAGAGAGCCAGCTCCCGGAGAAGAGCCAGTTCCTGCGGAGACGGAACCATCAGACCTGGGGACAACATTTCTTGATGCATACAATCAAGTCTTTGCCGGGATGCAGGGGGGAAGAGCGGCGCTCATTTACCTGGATAGAGATTGTGTGCCAGAGCTGCTGATTCTGAAGGACGGGGAGTATCAGATGTACTTTTTTGACGGCTCTGCGGCAAAGAGGGTTCCGCTACCGGACGAAGGGATGAGGGCCAACGCCTACGGAACGAGATATGCAATCGAGAGCATGGAAGACAGCGGAACCATATTCTATTGGTTTGAATATGCGCTCAGGAAAGGGCTGGTGCGCGTCCACGGAGAGGATGGCGGGAAGCGCCGGGATTATTATCTTGCCTACGGGGACGGGACGTTTGACATGGAACTGGCGGCAGACGACGAGGGTTATACATGGAATACCTATGACGCAGGGGGAGAGATAACCAATGAAACGTTTTCGGACCGCCTGGCGGAGCTTGGATACGATTGCCTGGTCTGCTGTACCTATTTATATGAGGATGTGGAAACGGCATATGAGAACATGGAGCGCATGCCGGATGCCCGCAGGGCAATGGAGGATTTCGTAAGCGGAAAAGCGAATGCGGTGGAGTGCGTGGAAAGCAGATGCGAGACACCGGAGCAGGGCTTTTGGGGAAGGAATTTTGCAGAGATTAACGAAGAGGCCACAGCGGGAGAGCCCTGGTGGGAAGGCGTGGAGTACGTGGATTTCGATAACGATGGGGAGGAAGAACTCATCATGCATGGCTATGCGGGCGCACGCCTGTATTTTGATGCAGTGGGGGACAGGGTGGTAAAAGTCCTGGAAACGGCATTCACGACAGAGATATCTTGTGTCGCGGAACTGGATGGGAAGCGGGTGGTGGTGAAAACCGACCTGACCCATGGCGGAAGACAATACTACTGGGTCATGACATATGACGGATGCGGCTGCCTCACGGACTGGTTCAGGCTGAGCGCCGGGTATGAGGGGATGGAATACGGAGCCGGGGACAGGTATGAATACAGAGGCCGCGCGATATCCATGGAGGAGTTTGAGGCCATACGGGACAGCATTCATGGCTTGTAGAAATGGAGACAGCACAATTGGCAATAGAGTATACGCTTTTATGTAAAGACAGGAAACTATCGATAGAAATCCTGGTCAAAAAAATAGAATCGCTGGGGCTTTCCTGCAGTAAGATAGAGCATCAGGCCAAAGGAATATGCATTGACCTAAGTGAAGAAATCGGTTTTTATTTATTTCTGTTCGATGTGGGAAATTATCCGTATAATTCCTGGGAAACAACATTTCTTACAGAGGATTTTACATTTGAAAGGACTTTGCAATTTCGAATGGATAAGGGATATTTCGATATTGAGAAGCGATATGGTGTCATGTTGAGGATTCTGTTTGATTTAACTGAGGAATTGAACGAAGAGGCGATATTGGTATGGTGCGGGGGAGAAGAAATGTGCTTTTTTAGGGAGGATAAGCCTGTATTGCTTAACAATGAATCCGGAATATGGAGCAGAGCCTGCTTTCAGGATGTCATTGCTGACAGAGCGGTATGTTACAGGTAATACAGGGAGTGAAGCTGCCCCAAATCAAGGCTCTCATTTATGGAAAAATGGAGAAACGAATATGAGAATGACTGAAAACGAAAAGCAAAGAATCGTCAAATCAGCAGATTTTCTGTATGATAAGGGATATACAAGCAAAATAAAAGATTATGCGATTTCTTTTTTAGGTGACGGGATAAGCTTTATCGTTTCGTATGAACGATACAGCGACACAAGCGATGTGCTGATTAAATTCATGAAGGAAAATGAGGTATATAGCGTTGGATGGATAGCATGCGTCAGGAGCGGCCTGAACATTCAGCCACATCTAAGGCTGGAAAATGTATTGATGCTATTGTCGTATATCAGGGAGAATTATAGCTCGGTCACAAGCAGAAATTATTGCAAAGAAAGCGATAAATCAGTAAGTAAGTTTATTGAAAACCGTAAAAATCCTGCCCATGCCTCAAGGGATTAAGGACGGACATATGATACCCAAGCAAGGAAGATGTGCAGAATTCTATCGATGGTCTGCTCCTGGGAAGCCGGAGCAGCAATGCTGATGCCGATGACCGACTGGGATTTTGGGAGAAAATAAATATGAGTGCGCTGGCGTTTTATGTATACCCGCTTCCACAGGGAACTCCATTCACTTCGGACGACCTTTCCGTTTCCGATAATGTGGAGAAGCTATTTGACTATATGCAGATTCTATTGGCTGTGGTCTCTAAGGAAGGATGGGATTTTCTGATACGGAAATACGGATATGAAAGGCTTTTCGAGATAAACAACAGGTCAGGGTGGATAGATAGTGAAACATTAGACGAGTTTATCGAGGCATAAAATATGAAGAGGAAATATCGCCTGAAATAGTGTAATCATGGGAAGAACTCCGCCCCCCCCCGGATGACTAAAACACAATTATATATTGAAATCTATCTGGACTATTGTTATAATATAACGAGAAAACAGAAAATCCATTTCCAAGGTATAAAATAGATATTTCACCGCAAAAGGAACGGAGGCACAGCTATGGCGATAGTCAGCGATATACAGGTCATCAAGGCGCTCAGGCAGTACAATCCCTGGTGGCGCATGCCCTCTGCAATCAGAGAGGAGAGCAAGCCCCAGAAGCGCCTGGCATATTATGAAGCCCTCAGAATGCTGAAGCATGAAAGCATCCGCCGCTTTGTGGTGCTCTCCGGCGTCAGGCGCGTGGGGAAGACAACGATACTGTACCAGATAATGGAGCACCTCATCGACGAGGGCGTGAATCCCCGGAATATCCTGTATGCCACATTCGACAATCCCATTTTGAAGCTGGTCAATGTGGAGAGCGTGCTGTCCATTTATGAGTCCCTGTACCCCATAGAGGGGACAAGATATCTTTTCCTGGATGAAGTGCAGTACACCGAGAACTGGGAGCTTTGGATGAAGGTCATCTACGACAGCAGGAAGGACATCCGCCTGATGGCCACAGGGTCGGCCAGCCCTATCCTGGAAAAGAATTCCGCAGACAGCGGCACCGGCAGATGGAGCGTCCTGAAGATTCCGACCATGTCATTCTATGAATACTGCAGGCTGCTGGAACTGGACGAACCGCAGCTGCCGGACGATTGCCGTCTTTCCGGGCTTGTGAAAATGGATCATGCCCGGCTGGGGGATCTTCTGGACGGATTTGGACCGCTTGCCAACCAGTTCAACCGCTATCTGACCATCGGAGGCTTCCCGGAGCTCGTGCTGTCTGACGACGATGCCTATGCGGAGAGGATGCTCAGGGAGGATGTGGTGGATAAGGTCATCAAGCGGGATGTGCTGAGCCTTTTCCATATCCGCAGCCCGCTTCTGATGGAAAAGCTGTTCCTCTACCTGTGCATGAACACCGCGGAGATCTTCAATGCCACCACGGCGGCAAAGGAGCTGGAGAATATCTCCGTCAGTACCATTGACAGCTATATCCAGGCCCTGGAAATGTCGAATCTCATTTACGTGGCGAAACCGATGGATGTGGGAAGCAAAGGCGCACTGAAGGGAAAGCCCAAAATCTTCATCGCGGATGCCGCCATCCGAAACGCGGTATTGATGATTGACGATGTGCTCTCGGATGAAGGCGAGCTTGGGGTCATGGTGGAGACCGCGGTCTATAAACACATGGTCTCCTTCTATCAGGGCACCATGGCGCAGGTAGGCTATTTCAGAAAGGCAAAGGACAACCAGAAAGAGGTGGACGTGGTAGTGGAGCTGCCCCGGGAGAAGGTCCTCTGCGAAGTGAAATACCGGGGGAATTCCCACATCGCCGCTTCGGACGCAATCGTGGAGCTGTGCCAGGATGAAAAGTCCAAAGTGGCCAGCGCGTTTCTGATTACCAAGCGGCTGGATGATTTTGGCGTCACGAGACATGAAACAGTGACACCGATTATGCGCGTGCCGGCCATTGCGTTCCTTTATCTATTGGGTAAGGCGGAGGCCGAAGGACGGAGCGGGAAGTTGTAGCTGAAAGTAAAATGACTTAGCGTAGGGCAAAAAGCGGCAAAGGCCGCCCGGGAGGAAGAAGCGTGGAGACGAAACTGATCCATATAAATGAAAACGGCACTGAACTTACGGCCCAGGAGGAGTCAGGCCTGCGCCAGGCCGGGGAGATCATCAAAAGCGGCGGCCTGGTGGCATTCCCCACGGAGACCGTATACGGCTTAGGAGGAGACGCCCTGAACCCCGCCTCCTCCCGGAAGATCTACGCCGCCAAGGGCAGGCCCTCGGACAATCCCCTGATCGTCCACATCTGCCGCTTCGAGGACATCCGTAAGATTGTCAGCGAACTGCCGGAAGAAGCCATCAAGATAGCCGACGCCTTCTGGCCCGGCCCCCTGACCATGATACTGCCCAAGTCCCCGGCAGTCCCCCGGGAGACCACCGGCGGCCTGGACACCGTGGCGGTGCGTTTCCCTTCCCACCCCGTGGCGCGCAGGCTCATCGAGTGCAGCGGCGGCTATGTGGCCGCCCCCAGCGCCAACCGTTCGGGGAAGCCCAGCCCCACCTGCGCCGGGTACGTCGCGGAGGACATGGCGGGCCGGATAGAGATGATTATAGACGGCGGGCAGGTGGGCATAGGGCTGGAATCCACCATCATCGACCTGACGGAAGAGTCGCCTCGCATCCTACGCCCAGGCTATGTGACCCAGGAGATGCTGGATCACGTTCTGGGAAAAGTTGACATAGATGTCACAATCCTGGATTCGGACAGCGGCCAGGCCCCCAAAGCGCCCGGGATGAAGTACCGCCACTACGCGCCGGAGGGGAGGCTGGTGATCGTGGAGGGGGAGCCGGAGCAGGTGGTGGCCTACATCAACCGGCATGTGGAGGAAGACCGAGAAAAAGGGGAGAAGACAGGGGTCATCGGTACCACAGAAGTACTTGAACAATACCGTGCAGATGTGGTAAAATGTATTGGAAGCCGCAGGGCGCAGGAGGACATCGCCAGAAACCTGTTCTCCGTCCTGCGGGAGCTTGACGATGAGAAGGTGGCCAGCATCTATTCCGAGAGCTTTCCGGAGCAGGGCCTGGGACAGGCTATCATGAACCGTCTGCGGAAGGCGGCGGGGCACAGGATTGTCAGGCTCCCTGCCGAGGAGGGCGATTCCCGTCCGGAGGGCTGAAGGACGGCGCGGTGCTTTGTGTGAAGCCGCCTTGCGGCAGACGGACATGAGATGCCGCGAAGCTGCGGAGGAACAAAGAAGACAGAATGAAAATACAAGGAGGGAAAGGAAGCATGATAGCGATTGGAAGCGACCATGGCGGCTATGCGCTGAAGGAGCGCATCATCCGACATCTGAAGGAGGCGGGCATCCCCTGTGAGGATTTGGGATGCCACAGCACGGAGAGCTGCGACTACCCGGTATACGGACATGCCGTGGCCCAGGCCGTGGCAGAGGGGCGGTGCGAGAAGGGGATCGTAGTCTGCACCACAGGCATCGGCATCGCAATCTCGGCCAACAGGCACCCGGGCATCCGCTGCGCCCTGTGCGCGGACACCTTGACGGCCAGGCTCACCCGGCTCCACAACGATGCCAACATGCTGGCGCTGGGCGGCGGCGTAGTGGGGGAGAACCTGGCCCTGGAGATCGTGAACGTCTTCCTGAACACCCCCTTCTCCGGCGAGGCCCGTCACCAGAGAAGAATCGACCTTATCGAAAAAGCAGATAAATAAGAAGATACGGAACTGGAAACAGCATATATCCTATGCGGGGAAATGGTGGTGGACGGATATATGCGGAACCGGAATAGGAGAAAAAAATGGCAAACGTATATATTATGGACCATCCCCTGATACAGCACAAAATCGGCCTCATCCGTAAAAAGGAGACCGGCACCAAGGACTTTCGCCAGACCATCAGCGAGATTGCCATGCTGATCTGCTACGAGGCCACCAGAGAGCTGAAGCTGGCGGATGTGGAGATCGAGACTCCGATCTGCCAGACCACGGTGAAGGAGCTCAGCGGCAAGAAAATGGCAATTGTGCCCATCCTGCGGGCGGGACTTGGCATGGTGGACGGCATGCTGAACCTGATTCCCGCGGCCAAGGTGGGACATATCGGCCTCTACCGGGATCCCGAGACCCTGAAGCCTGTGGAATACTACTGCAAGCTCCCCGCGGACTGCGCGGAGCGGGAGGTGTTCGTGGTGGATCCCATGCTGGCCACCGGCGGCTCCTCCGTGGCGGCCATCCGGATGCTGAAGGAGAAGGGCTGCCGGAACATCCATTTCATGTGCATCATCGCGGCACCGGAGGGGATACAGGCCATGAAGGAGGCCCATCCGGACGTGGATGTATACGTAGGGGCGCTGGACGAGAGGCTGAATGACCACGGCTATATCGTCCCCGGCCTGGGAGACGCGGGCGACCGCATCTTCGGCACCAAATAATAGGGCCGGAAAATCTATGCACACTGTGGAAGGCGGTGTATGGCTTGAGGATTTATAAGCGGGCAGGGCTTGTCCTGGCAGCGGTTCTTCTGATGGCGGCATTTGAACCTGTCCCCGACGGGGCGTTTGTGTCTGCTACCAGCAAGACCAAAGAGGAGATCGACCGCACGGAGAAAGAGAAGGACACCCTACAGGACGAACTGGACAGGACCCAGGAGAACCTGGGCAATCTGGAGGGCAAGCGGGACAGCCTGGAAAAGGAGCTGTCTTATTTGAATACCCAGATGAATGCGGTGGTGTCGAACCTGGAGGAGCTGGACGGCCGGATCCGTGAGAAGGAGCAGGAGATAGCGGACACCCTGGAGGCTCTGGAGGAGGCCAGGGCCACGGAGGAGCGGCAGAAGGCGAGCATGGCTGCCATGGTGCGCTCCGAGTACGAGAGGCAGGAGGACAGCTACCTGGCGGCGCTGCTCACCGCGGGGAGCCTTTCGGGGCTTTTGAACCTGGCGGATCAGATGGAGAAGGTGGCGGCCTATGACCAGAAGATGCTGGATACCTATATCGATAACCGCGTGCTGATCGAGGAGCAGGAGGCCAGGCTCCAGACGGAAAAAACGGAGCTGGAGGAACTGATCGCCCAGGCCCAGGCGGAGAAGGACAAGGTCTCCGGTCTGATCGACCAGGCGTCCAGCTCCATCAACCAGTATTCCAACCAGATATCCGACGCGGAGCGAAAGGCCCTGGCCTATGAGGCGGAGATTAAGAAAAAGGAAGAGGATCTGGACTATCTGCGGCAGAAGCTGGCGGAGGAGATCGCCCTGTCCCAGGCGGCGGCCAACGGCGTCTGGCGCAACATCTCAGAGGTGGCTTTCGCCGAGGGGGACAGGAAGCTCTTGGCCAACCTGATCTACTGCGAGGCCGGCGGGGAGCCCTACGACGGACAGGTGGCGGTGGGCAGCGTGGTGATCAACCGGGTGCTCAGTTCCCAGTTTCCGGACACGGTGGTGGGCGTCGTCTACCAGGGCGGGCAGTTCTCACCGGTGGCCAGCGGCCGCCTGGAGCTGGCCCTTGCCGCCGACCTTGCCACGGACAGCTGCTACAGGGCGGCGGACGCGGCCATGTCCGGCGTCACCAACGTGGGCAGCTGCGTGTTCTTCCGCACCCCCATCGAGGGCTTAAGCGGCATCAACATCGGCGGGCATGTGTTCTACTGACCCGGCGGCAGCCGGTGCAAGTCAAAGCACAAACGGCGCGCTTGCAGAATGCCCATGCACTTCGGGCATTCTGCTGTGTGAGATTGGCTCGTTAAGCGGACTTGTTCGCTCACGAGCCTAAAACTTCTTGGCGGGCGTGTTTTGGCCGCCCAGAGCTTCTTCTCACACTTCCCGTCATGCCGCCTGCGGCGTACAAACCGTGGAAAGAATCGCTTCTCTTGCGGTTCTTTCGTGTGTGACTTAGAACTTCTTAGCGGGCGTACTTTGGCCGCTTAGAAGGTCTTTACACACTTAGAGCCCCAGTCCCTCCAGCCTGGCCTGGAGCCTGTCGAACTTATCCCGGTATATCAATGTGAGCAGACGATTCAGATTCTGGAGACAGCGTATCGCCTGCTCTTTTGTGATCCAGTCGTGCTCCATGGCCTCCGCCAGCTCGTCTAAGTCCACCACCTTCACCAGCCCCTGGGAATCGATGATGACGTCCGCCAGGAGGTCCGTGTAGGTCATGCTCCCCTCCTCCGGGTCAAAGGAGAAGTCCACGATGTCGCAGTACCAGCGCAGCACGGAGCCGTCGCTGCGGTATACCTTGCTCACCTTGATGCCCTCCTTCAGGAAGAAGCAGGAACAGCCGTGGGAGAAAGCGGTCTTGGGGTTCAGCGTCTTCCATTTGGTGACCAGGGTCTCCTCGTCCTGGGCGACGATGATGTCGTCATCCAGGGGGATGAGGTCTTTGGGGATGATTCGTTTGCGGTAGATTCTGGAGATATTCATAGGCGGCTCCTTTTTTCATATGTTCTTTCCATGATACTGCGGCGGAGGAGGTTAGTCAATGCGGAGCGAAAATTTCCTGATGAAAAAATGACAAATACTGTAATTGGCCTAGACATTTCCGGTAAAAATGAGTATAATCAGAAAGGAGCGCGATTGGCCCGCATGTTTATGGAATGGCAGAGTCGGTGGTATCTGTATGAGACGGCGTAACGATGATGAAAGAATAGTGTACCAATCCCTGGCGATGATCACGCAGTTCGGCCTGAACATGCTGGTGCCCATCTGTATGATGTCCGCGCTGGGGGTGTGGCTGGACAGAAAGCTTGGAACCTCCTGGATTACCATTCTTTTTTTTGCGATTGGGGCCGTGGCGGGCGGGCAGAACGTGTACCGTCTGGCCAGGCGCATGTGTGCCGGGGAGGAACCGGACAGAGAGCAGGGTGTTGCGGATGAAGATGGTGGAAGCGGCGAGGCGGATGAATAGGACGCTTTTGGAGATGCATATCGGCATGGCCTTCTGGGGGCTGGTCTGCCAGATCGCGGGGGCCCTGGTCATGGCCCTGTGCGGATACGGCGTATTTCAGGGAAGGTATGCACTGAGCCTGTGGTTCGGCGTGGCTTTTGCCTTTGCGGGCTCGATTCATATGTGCCGGACGCTGGACAGGGCGCTGCTTAGCGGCGGCAATGCCGGGGGAATTGTGACGAGAGGGTATCTGTTCCGCTATTTCCTTCTGGCGGCGGTGCTGGTGATCGTCACCCTGATGGACGCCATGGACCCCCTGGTCTTTTTCCTGGGCTATATGGGCCTGAAAGTAACGGCATATCTTCAGCCGATTACTCATAAATTGTGCAACAGGCTGTTCCGTGAGGAGGATCCCATCCCCCTTTCGGAGGAGGAGCTTGCGGCACAGGAGGGAGAGATCCCGGCCGGGCAGTAGACGGGCCGCCATCCGGCGGAAGCGTCACGGCACGGCGAAAGGAAGTGCAAAATATATAAGGAAAGAGAGGTGAGAGTATGGGACATGGAATTCTGCTGTCTGGCGGGGCAGAGGTCGATTTCAATATCCATGGGGTGTTTCAGTATTCCTTTTTCGGGCATCCCGTTTGGATCACCACATCGCACATATGCATCCTGATCGTGATGCTCCTGCTGGTGGCCTTTGCCATTGCCGCTAACCGGTGCATGGCGAAAGCGTCGCAGGTGCCGGGCAGCTTTCAGAATGTGGTGGAAATGATCGTGGAGATGCTGGACGGTATGGTCAGCGGCACCATGGGACAGGCGGCGCCGAAGTTCTTCAACTATATCGGCACCATCTTTATCTTCATCCTGGTCAGCAACATATCAGGTCTGCTGGGTCTGCGGCCTCCTACAGCCGATTACGGCGTGACGCTGCCGCTGGCGCTTCTGACGTTTTCATTGATTCACATCAATAAATGGAAATATCAGAAGCCTATGACGATCTGGACGGACTTGTGTTCTCCGTTGCCGCCCTGGCTGCCGATCTGGATGCCGATCAATGTGATCAGCGCGGTGGCGGTGCCGATATCACTGTCATTGCGTCTGTTCGCGAACGTCCTGTCGGGAACGGCGATGATGGCACTGCTGTACGGCCTGCTGGGATGGTTCGCCACGGCATGGCCCGCAGCGCTTCATGTGTATTTTGACCTGTTCTCAGGGGCAATCCAGACATATGTGTTCTGCATGCTGACCATGACATACATTTCGAACGAGATCGGTGATGGCACTAGAAGATAGTAGTGCGGAAAGAGCAGTTTTTTATTTACATTTTCATAATTTTAGGAGGAAAAAAGAATGGATTTCAATGAAAACTTTATCTTAGGATGTTCCGCAATTGGCGCAGGTCTGGCAGTTATCGCCGGTATCGGACCTG
>NZ_CAPDXS010000163.1:0-10924 GCF_948601915.1 uncultured Acetatifactor sp.
AGAGACCGCACAGGAGAGGAAAAGGTACAGCCCCCTTGTGCTGACGGAGACAGAAAGCTTGTCCCGGAATCAGTGGCTGGAATACCGCCGCTTAGGGATTGGTGGCAGCGATGTGGCGGCCATCATGGGCATCTCTCCCTTCCGCACGGCAAGGGACGTCTACTATGACAAGCTGGGCATAGCGGAAGTGGAAGGGTACGAGGGAAACTGGGTGGCCATGGAGATGGGGAACTTATTGGAGGGCCTGGTGGCAGAAATCTTCCGGCATAAGACCGGGTTCGAGGTCTATCAGGTGAAGAAGATGTTCCAGCACCCTGCCCACCGCTTCATGCTGGCAGATGTAGACAGCTTCATCACCATGCCGGACGGAACGAAAGCCATCCTGGAGATCAAGACCACAAACTACAATGCGAAAGGGCGCTGGTGGAGGGACGGAATGGAAACCGTGCCGCCCTACTATGAGGCCCAGGGACGCCATTACATGGCAGTGACGGACATCGACCGTGTATTCTTCTGCTGCCTCTACGGCAACACGGAGGACGAGACCATCATCCGGGAGCTCCGCAGGGATGCCGCTTATGAGGAGGAAATGATATTCCTGGAGCGGCAGTTCTGGGAAGGCCATGTACAGAAAAAAGTGCCGCCGCCCTATCTGGAGGATGGGGACGTGATCCTGGAGAGCCTCTGCCGCTACTGCGGCCCGGCAGACAAAGGGCTGCCTACAGTCCCTCTGGAGGGGCAGATGGCATCCAACCTGATGCGCTACCTCCGGCTCCAGGAGGAAAAGAAGGACTCGGAGAAGGACACGAAGAAGCTGAAGGACGACATCCAGAGGCTGCAGGCCATACTGGTGGCAGAGATGGGGAGGAGCTGCACGGCGATTTGCGACAGGGATGGCAGGCGCTATACCGTGACCTATAACCCCGTCCGTAAACCTGTAATCGAGAAGGACGACATGGCGAGGCTGAAGCTCCTGTACCCGGAGATTTACGAGCAGTTCGTCACCATATCGGAATTCCGGAAGTTCCATGTGAAGGCCAGCGATGCCGGGGAAGCCGCATGAAGCAGAACCGGGAAGAAGAGACATAAGGAGGTAAAGAATGGGCTACAGAGTGAAGTATGAAAGTACCATATTCTCCAACCCGGCGAACAAGTACTGCATCGTGTCGGTAAAGACAGCCGACACCTCCGTCCCGGCACAGGCCAGGGACAAAAGGAGGTACAGGGACCACCTGATCCATTTCACGGCCGTGGGCTACGGCATCCCCATGACGGATGCGGTGGAACTGGAGCTGGAGGGGGAATGGGTGGACGGGAAATACGGCATGCAGCTCCAGGTGGAGCAGTGCCATGAGATCGTGCAGAAGACAGAGGAGGGGGTGCTGGCCTACCTGGGTTCCGGGCTGATAAAAGGCATCGGGGAGAAGACTGCCGCCCAGATTGTGGCCCGGTTCGGCGTGGGCACGCTGGACATTCTGGAGAAGAGCCCGGAGCGGCTGTTGGAGGTCCGGGGCATCACGGAGAACAGGCTTCAGGACATCAGGGACTCTTATAGGGAGAGCAGGATGCTCCGCGATATCCTGGTGCTCCTGGCTCCCTTTAAGCTGCCCCCAAAAACAGCGCAGAAGATTTACGACTACTTTGGCCCGGCCTGTCTGGACATCCTGCGGAAGAGCCCCTTTGAGCTCTGCCTGATGCCGGGCTTCGGCTTCCGGCGGGTGGACGCCATCGTGCGGAAGACGGACAACCGCCCCCATGACCCCATGCGGGTAAAAGGGGCGCTGCACTGCGCACTGACAGAGGCGAAGGGAAACGGCGGCCACCTCTACCTTGAAAAAGAGGAGCTGCACAAGGAGGCCCTGAGGCTCTTGAATGAGATGGCACCCCTGCCGGAGATGCGTGTCCGGGAAAGCGAGGTGGAAAAAGCGCTGGAGGAAATGATCTTAGGTGGGAAGATAGTCTCCGCGAAAGGATGCATCTATTCCCCGGCGGCATTCGCTCAGGAAGACGCCACCGCCCGTGAGGTCGCAAAACGTCTGGCAGTGAACCTCCCAGTGGAGGGGAATCTGGATACCGTCCTTGCATCCGTGAAGTCGGAACTGGGGCTGCAGACAGCGGCAAAGCAGGAGGCGGCAGTGAGGACGGCATTCCAGTATAACCTGTCCATCATCACCGGCTCCCCCGGCACGGGCAAGACCACGGTGCTGAAAGTGATCATTGCGGCCTACCGGAAGCTGTTCCCGAAAAAGAAGATCTCCCTGATGGCGCCCACCGGGCGTGCCAGCCGCCGCATGGCGGAGAGCACCGGATTCCTGGGGGCATGCACCCTCCACAGCGGGCTCAAGCTTGCCAGCGAGGAGGACGGGGAGAGGATGCGGAAAGATGCGGACACACTGGACGCGGACCTGGTCATAATAGACGAGTTCTCCATGGTGGACATGTGGCTTGCCAGCAAGTTTTTTACATCGCTGAAGGAGGACGCAAAGGTGGTGCTGGTGGGAGACCCTGACCAGCTGCCCAGCGTTGGGGCGGGGAACGTGTTCAGGGAGCTGATCCAGTGCGGCCTTGTGCCGGTGACGGTGCTTGACGTGATTTTCCGGCAGGCAGAGGACAGCCTCATTGCCCACAATGCGAAATTCATCAACGAGGGGAACACAAAGCTCTACTATGGGGAGGACTTCCAGTTCCTGCCCTGCGAGAGCCAGGAGACGGCGGCAGCGGCCATCATCGAAAGGTACTGCAGCGAGATTAGGGAGAACGGCATCGAGCATGTGCAGATTCTCTCCCCATTCCGGACAGACGGGGCGGCATCCGCAGATAACCTTAATGCCGCCATCCGGGAGGTGGTGAACCCTTTCCGTTCCACGGAGGACGAGATCCAGCTTGGGGCAAAGACATTCCGGGTCGGCGACCGCATCATGCAGACAAAGAACACGGATAAGGTGTCCAACGGCGACCTTGGCTTCATCCGCTATATCAAGGACACAGGGAAGGAGAAGCGCATCGGGCTCGGCTTCGGGGAGGACCGCCAGCTGGAATACGGCTTAGAGGACCTTGCGAACCTGAGCCTGGCCTATGCCACCACCATCCATAAGGGGATGGGTTCGGAGTACGACATCGTGCTGATGCCCCTGCTGAAAGCCCATTATGTGATGCTCTACCGCAACCTGCTGTACACGGGGATCACCCGTGCAAAGAAGAGGGTGGTGCTGGTGGGGCAGAAGCAGGTGCTGCACATGGCAGTCCACCGCAATGAGATCAGTAAGCGCAACACCCTCCTTGGGGAGCGCATCCGCCTCTATTATAAAGCCTTTGCCAGGAGCGCCGGACTCCCGGTGCCTGCATTTCCGGAGGGGCTGAAGGCGGCTGGCTGAGCAGTGGCCAAGACGTCGCCATGCCATATGACGGCATTATAGCAAAAGGCTTATGGTTTTTGCTTCGGCACACTTTGATGCCTGCCGTTGCTGCGACAGTTTTCATTGAAAATAGGAATGGCCATGGCGCTTAAAATGTGCAACAGGTGGGCGCTGTAGCGATGCCGGACAGATGCGGCAGGCAGATGCGCCCACAGGTATATGAGGATTCCAAATCAAAAAAGGAAGGAGACTAAAAGAATGAATAAGAATGGAGATTCGGCAACCATGTATGGGACAATGCCGGCAGTGGCAGGGCTTAACAGGGTGGAGGGCTTCGAACCTTCCGGCCTGCTTGTCCGTACCGTTTCCCTGATGACCGGGGAGGAGGGGCTGGAAATCAGCCTTGCCTGCAAGAAGCTGTGGTTCCGCCTGGCTTACCCCAAGGGGAGGCTCCAGACGGACAGGGTTTCCCTTACAGAGCAGGTGGCGGTATTTGAGGCCCGGGTCTACCTGGACTGCAGTGATGCAGAGCCGGTGAGCAGCTTCGTTTCCGGCTGTACAAGGGAGGATGCCAACGGAGTGCGCTATATCCAGGCGGCACAGGATGAGGCTATGGACAGGGCATTGACAGATGCAGGGTTCGGGCTGCAGTTTGCTGATATGTGTGCAGACAGCAGCATGGCAGGAAATGGAGAAAAGCCTGTACATCCCGGCACTGGGGATGCGGCAACCGAAAAAGGTTCTGCCGGGAATATCCAGAGCGCAGGATTAGAGGTTCCTGTGGGAAATGCCGGGACTGCAGGACCAGTGGCGCATGGCAGGAATGCCAGCCATGCCGGAAACGTGGTAAGGCCGTTCCCTGAGGCATCAGCTTCTGGGGGGACGAAAAAGGTGCCAGCGCAGGGACCACAGCCTTCTTGTTCCAGACAGCCTGCACAGGCAGCTACAGTACCGCAGGGTCATGCACAGGCAGGAACCGGACAGCCAGTCCGCACTGCCGCAATGACGCAGGGACAGGCGGCACCAGCAGGAACCGGGCAGCCCGCCCATGCAGCCATCATGCCACAGAGTCAGACGGCCCAGCCTGTAGGAACCAGACAGCCTGTTCTGCCTGTAGCATTCCAGGGGAAAACGTCACCTACTGCGGGGACTGGACAGCCCATTGCGGCTTCAGTACCGCAGGGACAGAGGGTACAGCCAATTGGAGGCAGCCTGGGCGCTATGCCTGTAATGCCCCAGAAGCAGGAGGCGCAGCCTGCGGGGGGCGGACGGCCTGTTGGAAACGGGAAGGCTGCCCAGACTGTAATGCCGCAAGGTCAGGGAGTGACGCCTGCCGGAAATAGACAGCCGACCATTCCCATAATGCCGCAGGGGCAGGGAATGGAGCCCGGTAGAGATGGGAACCTGACTCGACCTGCGGCTCCGGTATCTGCAGCAGCCGGGAAAGCAGCTTCTGGCGGTGCCCAGTTGGGAGAAACTGCCAGGGACAGCACAATATCAGGAGTACAGGCAGCCACACAGAATCATGCCATGGAGAAGCCGGGAAAGCCTGATCAGCCTACAGGGGATAGGCCTACAAAGGGACAGCGGTATTTTGGGAATACCGGCGCTGCTTCGGCTGCGCCGCAGAACCAGACGCCACATAATCCTATGACAGCCCAGCCGGCTCAGTCGGCAGCACATCAGGAAATACCCGGCCAGCTCCCGGTGCCTCCGGCATCCATGGAGGGCAAAGGGGCAGTACGGCCTGATTCAGAAAGAGCGGCCGGCACCATGGACAGCCTGCCCGTCCCGCCTATGGGAAAAACCGGCCAGGCATCGTCTGAAGCTGCCAGATCCACGGAGGATGCCCTGCCGGTTTCTACCGATGCTCCTGAAAAAAGAAATGCCCGGTCAAGCATACAGGAAGCCATGGCATTACTGAAAGGAAATGTGCTTCCCGTAGGTACAGCGGAAAGCACGATGGAAGGCGGCGGAGACAAAGCTGCAGAAAATGCTGCAGGGAATAAGGCAGCAGGATCTGTGGGAGACGTATCCACGGGAAGCCAACAGCCCGTAAATGGGGAGGCGGCACAGGGAAAGCCTGCACCGCGCTATACGCCGGACATGTCTGTGGAGGAGATCGTCAGCCTGATGACACTGGAAGAGGCCGGAAAGGTAGTGGTAGACACGGGCGTGAGCAAAGGACAGACCATTGCGGAAGTGGCGGAGAGGCGCCCTCCCAGCTTAAAGTATTACCGCTATGGAGGGTACGATGGACCCAACAACATCCTCCGTGCGGCGGCTCAGGTCATGCTGGACTCCATTGAGGGACAGAAGGCCAGCTGAATTTGAAACAGCCCAATTGACTATAAAACGCCGCTATGAGGGATATGGGCATTACACGCAGTATCCTGTGCAGCATTCAGGGACCACAGCCATGGGGCTGTGGCTCCGATAGCGGCAAGAAAGGAAGCTATCCGTATACAGGAACGAAAGGAGACATAAGTGGGATGAAGATGGAAACTTTTGCAGAGATGATATGCACGGAAGTAAGAAGAGCGCTTGGCGGGAAAGCCAGCGTGGAAGTCAGGGAGGTAAGGAAGATGGATATGAAAATGGAAAGCTTCGAGGATTGAACGGATGAGCAGAGGGTAAAATATATGCCTTTTAGAAGTGAAAGGAGGGAGAGGCGATGGACGACCCTTACCCCCAGGAATTCCCTTTCGGGATTCAGGACGTGGCGGAGCTGCTCCAGCTGAGGGTGCGCCGCCGCCAGCCCGACAGCATGTACACGGACTGTCCGTTCTGCGGGGACCGCAGGGGCAAGATGAACATCAATTTCACAAAAAACGTCTGGCGGTGCAACTACTGCGGCGAAAGCGGCGGTATGCTGTCCCTCTACGCAAGGCTCAACAATACCACCAACTCGGATGCCTACCGGGAGATCAGCGATGCCCTTCTGGCAGGGGACACTAGCTGGGGGTATGAAGGAACGGAAAGGAAGGGGATGCCTTATGCAGGCAGTGGCGGCGGAACTTTGTCTAATGCACCACAAAAAGCGGCAGAGCCCTTTACGTCAAATATAGCTGGAGGGAAGAAAGCGCCAGAATCCATGTCGGTGCGTGCAGATACCAATAAAGAACCGGAAGCACGGCCATCATACATGAACCTGCAAGCAGATATGGAGATTCCTCAGGCGGAACGTGCCGGTGACCAGCAGGTACATCAGACCTATTCACTCCTGTTGGGGATGCTGAACCTGACGCCTGCCCACAGGGCACACCTGAAGTCCGAAAAACGGGGGCTTACGGATGCCCAGATTGACGGCTATGGCTTTAAGAGCACGCCGCCAGGCTTCCTATGCCGCTCCCTGGCGGAGCGGCTGCAGAGGCAGGGATGCATCCTGGAGGGAGTGCCGGGTTTCTATCTGCACGATAAGGGCTACTGGACCATCCGGTTCAGCAGCCGTGCCTCCGGCATCCTGATTCCGGCCATTGGCATTGACGGACTCATCAGGGGGATGCAGATTCTGCTGGACATCCCGTTCAGGGACAAGGATGACCCGCCGGGGAAAGCCGGGACAAAATATATCTGGCTCTCCTCGGCGGCTAAGAACCGTGGCGTCACCTCCGGCAGCCCGGTGCATTTCGCAGGGGACCCATTCTCCAGAACGGTTTATGTCACGGAGGGGCTGCTGAAAGCGGACATCGCCCACTGCCTGACGGACAGGGCCTTTGTGGCGGTGGCGGGGGCAAACAATGTGAAGCCTCTGGAGCCGCTGTTCGCCCTGATGGCGCAGAATGGCACGGAGATCGTGGTGGAAGCCTACGACATGGACAAATGCAGCAATGCGATGACTGCCAGGGGAAGCTCCCAGATATGCCGGATGGCGGGAAAGTACGGGATGGAATGCCGCCGCCTGACATGGAACCCGAATTATAAAGGGATTGACGACTGGCAGCTTGCCCTGCGGAGGGAAAAACGGAAGGCGCAGGCAAACCGGCAGGACAGTGAGGCACTGAATTTCAAGGAAAAGTACCTGTTGGGACAGTGCGGAATGGATGCCATGAAGCAGGAGATGGAGAACCTGCGCAGGGAGAAGCATGCGTGTGATTCGAACAGAGAGTCTAGCCAGGATGGTGAAAGTATAGTCGCAAAGAACCTGAACAAGACACCAGTATCAGGACACGATGGCAGCAGAATGATGGAGAAGATCGGGCTGACAGCAGAGGAATATGCCGTTTTCTGCCGTGACGGGGTGAAGGCGCTGGAAAGGATGTTGGATGCCCAGAAGCGTGACTGCAGGTTCCGCATCTACCAGCTTGCCTTTGAAGCAGGGGGGACAGTCCCTTTTGCTTTCAAGGGAATCCTTGATTTGTACAAAGCGGGATATGAACAGCCCCCGGCGGCGAAGTACAGGCTGGCGGCTGATTCCATGCTTACCTGTCCGGCAGGATGGACAGATGCTGAGATTCTGAAACGCCTTTCAGCGTGCTTTGGAAGCCGCATGCCGGAGGAAGAGAAAGGAAGCATGGAGCACCCGCTTGCACCATCGGACGTGGTGGAGCTGAAGGACGAGGCAGGCCGCCGTTATTTTTATGTAGACGGAGCGGGCTTTGAACCTGTACGGTTCTCGCCATTTCTGGCAAAGGACAGGGAACCTTCGAAATGAGAGGAGGCATCCAGAAGATATTTATAAACGGTAAAAAAGCCGGATATGAAACTGTGGAAAGGAGAAGAAATGAAAGAATATATAGTGACGATGTTGGTCATTGCTGATGAAGATACCGTAAAAAATGAATATGGGGACAATGTGGAGGATATGGTGCGCTGGTCCATGCCGGATGATGTGGAGTTTGGCTACAATGTTTTAGGATCGGAAGAGGTAATGAGCGAAGATGAGAGGTGGGCTGATATGGAGAAGGGTGAAATATATTAAACCAATTCAGGTGTTCCTTAAAAAGCAGGCATATGGGCCGGTTTTATCTGGTTTAGAGGAAGGAGGCAGATATGGATAACTTTGTGGCAATAAATATCGGACAGGACAGAGAGGATATGCCTTTGCCATACGAAGGCCGTGAGGGCATACAGGATGGATATCTTAGGGGCACGGATGTGCTCCAGGATGGTTTTGCCGTGACAGAATACAGCCCTTTTGATGACGCTGATGCTGATGAAGGGCAGACTGGATACCCTATGGAGCCTGACTGGATGGACACAGGCGGAGAGGAGAGCATCCCTGTGATAGAAGAGACAGAGCGTCAGGATTCGGGATGCGGGTATAGGATAGGAGGTGACGGCAGCGTTGAAGATGATGGAGGAACCAGCCCCATGAAAAAGGATGCCGTGGAAACGGATGAGGCAGAAGCCGAGGAGGAACGGAAGCAGGCAGAGCACGAGGCATCCGAGGCGAAGAGGAAGTCGGAGTGGGAAGTCAGGCAGCAGGCAAAGAAAGAAGCGGTAAAAGCACAGCTGGAGCGGATCAAGTCTATGAGTGCGGAGGAATTGGTATCGGAATCCATGAAGAGGGTGGAGGCCGACACGGAGAAGCTGACGCGCCGCAATATGAAGGAATGCGTCTCCGAATACATCCAGACTGCGTGCATGGAAGATGAGGGGTTCGCACAGCAGGTGATGCTCCCCCAGAAGAACATGGTGCGCTGTTTCCAGTACATCAATCGGAAAGCATATGAGTATGTGCAGGATGAGATGAAAGCGGACGGGATAGAGCCGGGAAGGGATACGCCATGTTATTCTGCCGACATCCCGGACGGCCTCTGCTACCACTGGGCGGAGGAATATTTCCGTACCATGGACGTGAAGGAGGATAAAGAGGAGGAAGAGAAGTTCGTCCCGAAGCCCTATGCGGGAAGGACTGCATCCAGTTCCAAAGGAAAGAAAACCGGCACTAAGAAATCCGCTGCAAAGAAACCTGCAGCAGCAAAACCAGCGGAAAAGAAGTCGGAAAATAAAAAGCCTGCCGGTGACGGCCAGATGTCCCTCATGGAGCAGATGTCGTTTGAGGATATGCTGGCATCCGTGGAAAAAGCAGGCTGAACGAACATCGCGGGAGGTGAAAAAAGAATGATAGCGTACAAAGCGTTTGGGAACGGGCTAACCTGCCGGGGATACCGGTTCATGATGGGCCTCAACAGGACGGAGAGAGCGAACTACAGTGAGAATGGCTTCCACTGTGCGGAGAACCCACTGGACTGCCTCACCTATTATTCCGACATGGACAATGCGGAATATTATATTGTGGATGCCGGCGGGGACATAGACGAAGACGGGAGCGACACCAAAATCTCCTGCACGGAGCTGACGGTACTGCAGAAGCTGACAAAGAGGGATTTCTTCCTCCACAGCCTGGCATTCATGGCCGACCATCCCCGGCGGGAATGGAGCGGCCATGTGTCAAGGGACAGGGCGGAGGCATCCCGCGGATATGCAGTGGTAAGGGGAATCGACCCGGTAGCCTGCGGGAAGTGCGGCGATATCCTTGCATTTGCGAAGGAAGACCCGGTGAGCGGGCACATTGTTCAGATTGGCCTAACGCAGGTGGATGGCAGTGGGGTCATGGAAGATACCTGGTATGGCACTGACCTGAAGGAAAGGCAGGTGGCACTGATATGAAGAAAAAGGAGTTGTTGGAATCCAGAGTCCTGACGGCTACCCCTAAGATGATGAAGCTGGCAGAGTCGGACCAGCCTGTGAGGAAGACAGGGTACTGCTGGGAAGGCACAAGCTTTTATGAGGTCTACCAATATGGGCTGTATATGCGCTGCCAGATACTGGACGGTCTGCTGAAGGTGGCTTTCTTCTTTCCACAGCATATGAGGGCGGGAGGCAGGATGCCCGCTTATGAGCTGTATGTAGATAAGGCAGCCGGGAAATTCCTCACCTATGACCGGGGGCTGGGCAGGTGGCTGAAAGCAAAGCTCGACATGCTGCCCTGGCCGTATTCCGTTTGCCGCTCTGAAAAGAAGTGGATGAGCAGGCAGGGGGATAAGCTTGTTAGGGACTACCTGGGCGTGGAGCATGGCGGCTATAAAGGGTTGCTGGAGTACCAGCTGAAAGTGCGCGCAGACGAGCTGAAGCAGCGCCATAAAAGGGAGACGGATCCATGGGACCTGGATCTGGAGCAGACGCCGGACCTGCCCAAAGACTGGGAGCGGTGGGTGAAAAAAGTGGGGATCACGGAGAACTACATTTTCTACCAGTACGACAGGAAAGGGGCAGAGACAGGGTACTGTACCTTCTGTGAAAAAGATGTGGGGATTAGGAAGCCCCGCCATAACAAGGCCGGACGCTGTCCGCGCTGCCGCCATGCGGTCACATTCAAGGCATTGGGGAAAGCCGGCACGGTCATGACAGAGAGGGATGAGATGTACCTGATACAGAGGTGCGAGGACGGGTTCATGATCCGGGAGTTCCGGGGATACCGCAAGTACCGGAAAGGGGACTGCCGGAACCCGGAGTGCAGCAGCTGGGAGATCCGCAGGTCCATCTACGGTCGGAATGCGGAACCTCTCCGTGCCTATTACTGGGGGGAGTATAAGCAGGCGGAAACCAGATGGATTGAGACC
>NZ_CAPDXS010000164.1:0-10778 GCF_948601915.1 uncultured Acetatifactor sp.
GAGCCCCCCCAACCGTTCAGCTCATACTGGACGTTGCCTTCCGCCTGTTTATGGAAAAAGGGTATGAGCGCACTTCCATACAGGACATCATCGACCGGTTGGGGGGGCTCAGCAAGGGGGCCATCTATCATCACTTTAAGTCAAAGGACGATATCCTTATGGCTGTCACGGACAGGATGACGGCGCAGTCCAATCAGATGCTGGCCGATATCCGCGACTGCGGAAATCTAAGCGGCAGAGAGAAGCTGAAGCGGATCTTCAAGGAGTCCATCAGCCGCCCTGTGCAGAACGATATCTTTACGGTAGCCCCCAATTTCCATGACAACCCTAAGCTCCTGTTCAGCCTGCTGCACGACACCATCGATGAAGTGGCGCCGAACTATATCCTGCCGATCATCAGGCAGGGGATTGCGGACGGTACCATCAAGACGGAGTACCCGGAGCAGCTGGCGGAGCTGATTCTGCTGGCGGCGAATGTGTGGATGAATCCCATGATATTCGACAGCTCCGTGGAGGAGTCCTGCCGGAAGTTCATGGTATTTGGCCAGATGCTGCGGGGCTTCGGCCTGGATATCGTGGATGACGAGATGCTGAAGAGGCTGCGGGAGCTGACGGCCATCTACCAGGAGGCCAGGAGCTGACAGGATATAATGGCGTTGATCTGCCCTGAAAGACGGGCAGATATCTTTTAGGCCTCATACATACCGTCGGACGGTATTTAAAATCAGATTATAATCTGTTAGCAGGAGCAAAGCGGGTTTCCGGGAGCAACGGCGGGATAGCCGCCTGTAAAAAACAAAAACGGAGGTTTCAAAATGAATCAAAAACTGTTTTCAAAGGATTTCACATTGGTAGTCATCGGCCAGATTATCTCCCTGTTCGGCAATGCCACCATCCGGTTCGCACTGCCCCTGTACCTGTTGAACCTGACGGGGTCATCGGCCCTGTACGGAACTGTCACGGCCTGCGCCTTTGTCCCGGCCATTTTGCTGTCTCCCATAGGCGGCATTGTGGCGGACAGGGTGAATAAAAGGAATATCATGGTGGCGCTGGACTTTTTTACGGCGGCAGTGATTCTGGGGTTCACCCTGCTGATGGGCGGAGGCAATCTCGTCCTCCTGCTGACAGTGACGCTGATGCTCCTGTACGGGATCGCGGGCGCATATCAGCCCTCGGTGCAGGCCAGCATCCCCGCGCTGGTGGGACAGGAGCGCTTTATGGAGGCGAATTCCGTGATCAATGCGGTCAGCTCCCTGGCCTCCCTGGTCGGCCCTGTGCTTGGGGGCATGCTGTACAGCGCCTATGGCCTGGAGCCTGTGCTCTGGGTCTGCATGGTATGCTTTGTGCTGTCGGCGGTGATGGAGATCTTCATCCGGATACCCTTTCAGAGACAGGGCTCGGAGGGCGGTATCCTACGGACAGTGAGGGCGGATTTCGCCAGGAGTGTGCACTTTATCCGGAAGGAGAAGCCTGTGATCGGGAAGGCCCTGCTGGCGGTCTGCGGCATCAATCTGTTCCTGTCCGCGATGATCGTGGTGGCGCTGCCCTACCTGGTGACGGAGGTGCTTGATCTGGAGACGGCGCAGGCCAACCGGCTCTACGGCTTCGCCCAGGGCGCGCTGGCAGCGGGAGGGCTTGCCGGGGGGATCGGCGCGGGCCTGTTTGCGAAGAAGCTGGCAGTCCGCAGAGTCGGCAATCTCATCATTGCCTGCGCTGTCAGCGTGTTTCCCATGGGCGCAGCGCTGCTGTTGTCCTCCTCCGCGATGGCGACATATATGGTCCTGACCCTGTGCTGCTTCGCCGTCATGGTGTTCTCCACCATGTTCTCCGTGCAGATGATGTCCTTTATCCAGAAGGAGACGCCCCAGAATCTGATCGGAAAGGTGATTGCCGTCATCCTCACCGTCTCCATGTGCGCCCAGCCTCTGGGCAATGCGATGTACGGCATTCTGTTTGAGGTCTGTGAAGGGACAGAATACATACCTGTCTTCCTTTCCGGCGCGGTGTCCCTGGCCATTGCCCTTGGGGCGGGGAAGGTGTTCAGGAGGCTGTGAGCCTGCCGGGCGGGAATAGAAAGAAATTCCCCATACTGCTTATGTATGGGGAATTTCCTATTGCGCTTTCCTACAGCGGCTTCCCGGTCAGCATCTCATAGGCCTGCAGGTACTTGTGGATGGTCTTGTCCACTACGTCCTGGGGCAGCACCCAGTTGTTGTCCGGGTTGGCTTTCAGCCAGTCCCTGGCGAACTGCTTGTCGAAGGAGGGCTGGCCGTGGCCGGGCTCATATTCGTCCGCAGGCCAGAACCGGGAGCTGTCCGGGGTCAGCATCTCGTCCCCCAGGACGATATTGCCGTCCTCGTCCAGGCCGAACTCGAACTTGGTGTCGGCGATGATGATGCCGCGAGCCAGGGCGTACTCGGCGCATTTCTTGTACAGCGCGACAGTGTAGTCACGGAGCTTCTCCGCGTACTCCTGCCCCTTGCCGGGGAAGCGCTTCTCCAGGTAGTCCACGCTCTGCTCAAAGGAGATGTTCTCGTCATGGTCGCCGATCTCCGCCTTGGTGGAGGGGGTGTAGATGGGCTCCGGCAGCTTGTCGGATTCCTTTAAGCCCTCCGGCAGGGTGATGCCGCAGACAGTGCCGTCCTTCTGGTAGCTGGCCCAGCCGCTTCCGGTGATGTAGCCCCGGACGATGCACTCCACGGGTATCATCTCCAGCTTCCGGCAGAGCATGCTGTTGCCGTCGAACCTGTCCTGGCGGAAGAATTCCGGCATATCCTTTACGTCCACGGAAATCATGTGGTTGGGCAGGATGTCCTTTGTCATGTCGAACCAGAACCGGGACATCTGGGTCAGCACGGTGCCTTTCCTGTCCACTTTGTTGTCCAGGATCACATCGAAGCAGCTGATCCGATCCGTGGCCACCATGATCAGGCTGTCGCCGTTGTCGTAGATTTCCCGTACCTTGCCTTCTTTGATGGGTTTGCATTCTTGAATGCTCATGTTCTTGTCTCCTTTGCCTGTTAATGAACGATTGCTGTGAAAGTCCTCAAACTTTCCGTCACGCCGCCTGCGGCGGCACGCTTGGAAGCCCTTTGCACACTTGACCCGCGGGCCTGCTGTATCAGCTTTATGCACTTAAGTTTAGCACAGATGCCCGGAAAGCACAATAACGCGGCAGGAGAATCCGGAAAAAGAATTCACTGGGCAGTTGAGGGGGGAACTGCGGTCAGGTGCCTCGAACCGGCGCCCGGGCGCTGGCCCCGGAGCTTACGGGAAAGTCTGCGCACACACAGGTTCCTTCCCGGCTGCTGGAGATCTGCAGGCCGTAGGGGGCTCCGTAGATGAGCCTTATCCGCATATGGATGTTGGGAAGGCCGATGCCTGCGTGCTTTTCCGGCTGCGTATCGCAGACCATGGAAGCCTCTTCGATCTCCCGGCGCAGATTTTCCAGCTTTCCCGGTGGGATGCCGATTCCGTCGTCCCTGCACTCGAAATGGAGGATGGAGCCGGGCAGCAGGGATGCCGTCAGGGTCAGGGTGCCATGCAGGGGCTGGCGGGGCTCCAGGCCGTGGGATACGGCATTCTCCACCAAAGGCTGCAGGAGGAAGCGGGGCATCTGGCAGTCGCCCGTCCCATCCTCCATGTGGAGACGGAACCGGAAGCAGCCCGGGAAACGCAGGGCTATGATTTGCAGATATTTCTCGATGCAGTGGAATTCGCTTTCCACTGATGTCATGCTGTCCCCGTTGACATTGTAGCGCATCATGTAGGAGAGGGCGGTGACGGCGGTGCAGATTTCAGCGTTCTTTTTCTGATAGGCCATGCCCTGGATGGCGCTTAAGGTGTTGTAGAGGAAATGGGGGTTGATCTGGGTCTGCAGGGCCAGAAGCCGTGCCTGGTTCTTGGCCAGCTCCGTCTCGTACATATGGGCCTGATTCTGGAGTACGGTGTGGCTCAGGTCGTTGATTTCGGTCAGCATCCGGTTGATGTTGACAGTGAGCGTGGCGATTTCGGCGCTTCCCTTTGTCTCCAGGGAGTGGTGCAGGATATAGTAGGAGTCTTTCCCGAGAAAGTCCACGATTTTCGTCAGAGGAGAGGTGACGTTGGCGCTGATTTGGCGGGCCAGCAGGAGGAAGGCCAGGAAAGGGATGAGGATGAGCAGGGCCGCCAGGCGGGAGATCAGCCCCAGCTCCGAATAAAGCTCCCCGTAGGGCACGGCACAGACCAGCCGCCAGTTTGCGGGTGAGGCAGTGCGATGGGAAAGGAGCAGGCAGTCTTTCGGATCGGGGGCGTCCAGCGTCCGGTAGGCGGCTGTAAGCTCCTGATTGCAGGCCAGAATCTGGTCTTCCCCATCCAGAATGGCGAACAGGGACTCCTGGGAGGTGGCAGAATTGCTGCAGAGGGTGCTCAGAGGGCTGCAGTAGCAGATGATGACGCAGGTGCCGATTTCCTTTCTAACAGAGGAGACGGTGCTGTCGTCATAAATGGTCTGGATATAGGCATAATACACCGTATCCTCATCGGACAGGCGGAGCGCCCCCGTGAAGCCGTCGGGATAAGCGCCGGGGGAGAGGATGCGGTACTCTTGATTCAGCCTGTCCGCCAGAGAATAGTCGAAGCTGCGGAAGCTGTATATGGACTCCTGGCTGTCCAGGAGCAGGATATTGTGGATGTGGGAGTTGCTCTTGATCAGCCTGGTGATCAGCCGGTTCAGGAACTGCCGGGGGGACACTTTTTTTGCAGGATTCGTCTCCGTGAGGATGGAACGGGTGTAGGGCGTGGTGGAGATGGTCTCGGACATCAGCATGACGGAGGCGGCGATGTCCTCCGTATTCTGTACCAGATTCAGGCAGACGTTCTCAACATTGCGGGCTTTCTCCTGCTGCATGGAGCGGTAGGAGATGAAATAAAAAATGAGAGATGTGGTCAGGGAGAGGGCGATGGTCAGGGAGAACAGGATGTAGATTCTTCTGGTCAGGGAGTATTTCTGGAAGAGGTGCATGCTTTCAGGTTCCTTTCCGGGCCTGCCCGGGGTGCGGACAGGCCCTAGTGCCCCGATGCATGAATCCTTGAGCAATCAGCCCTGGCTGTCCACACCAGTACCGCGTTGTCTTCAGTCGACGATGCCCCGCATCGCCTCCTTCCTCCGCCTTGTCCTGGCGAGACATCAAACACTGATTACTCGGGAATCCATGCACCGGTGTACTAGGCATGTTACGGGTCAGGCGTCTGCAGGGTTACGGTGCGCGTCCCTGTATTGGGAGGGCGTCATGGAGCAGAACCGCTTAAAGGCCGTGCAGAAATAGTGGTAATCCCGGAAGCCCACTTTCTCCGCGATATCGGCAATGGGCATATAGGTATGGGAGAGCAGTCTGCAGGCATGGGTCAGACGGATATGGGCAAGATGCTTCTCGAAGGTCTGGTTGGTTGCTTTCTTGAACAACTGGCTTAAGTAGCTGTAATTGATTCCGAACTGGCGGGCCAGGTCCTGCAGAGTCAGGCGGCTGGCGTAGTTCTCCTCTATATAGGATAGGACATTGGCGAGGTAGGCGGCCGTCTCCTCATTGACGGAGGGGAGCCTTACGATGCCTGTGGGAGCAGTGCTCTGGGAATGGCAGATGACGCGCATGCGCCGGAACGCATTCTGGAAGGACGCAGGCTCCGGGGAGATAGTCCCATATATGAAAAGGGTGGATTGCTCCCATGCCTCGAGGAAGGAGACGACAGCGTCTTCCTCCGGGGCATCCCCCCAGATCAGGAATGCCTCGTCTTCCCCCAGGAAAAAGACTCTGGCCGGCAGCAGGGAATCCGCCGCTGCCAGGATTTGGCCGGGCTCCGGACCGCGAACCAGCAATAGGGCAAGCTTCCCGGAGCCGCTGGCTGTCAGGGCGGAGAGGAAGTCCCAGCAGAACGCCTCTTCCGCCAGCAGCCTGGAGACATAGGCAGGGTCATGGGAGATCCGGTTCAGAGGGATGTGGCGGGCCAGCTTCTCCAGGACAGGACGGCATTCCTCCTCGGACACAGGCTTCAGGCAGTAGTCCAGGACGCCAAACTGGATGGCCTGTCTGGCATAGGAGAAATCGGAATAGCCGGAGACCACCACGAAAAGGGTCTCCAGATTCTGGCGCTGCGCCTCCGCCAACAGCTCCAGCCCGGTCATGCCGGGCATGCGGATATCTATGAAGCAGGCGTCTATCCGCTGTTTTGTCAATATTTCCCAGGCATCGGGGGAGGAGGCGGCGGTGTGGATGTCCCTGAAGCCATATGCTTCCCAGGGCAGGGCATGGCGCAGGGCGGCCAGGGCGAATTCTTCATCATCGACTAGGAGTAGGGTGTACATAGGTGTTTCCTTTCTGCGTTCATTTTATCAGGCGATTTATTTTTCGTCAAGATGGGAGGGAATGGGAGGAACGGCAGATTCCACGGAAGAAGTAAAAATTTCAAACATCAGCATCCAAAAGTAATCTATTTTGATTAAAAGGGCATTGTGCTATACTGAATTCGTTGATATCACATCGCGATGAGCATAATGACGAAAGGATGGAGGATGTTTTGAAGAAGCTAAAATCAATGACCAGAAGATTCAAAGGAGAAGATATACCGCTTTACATCATGGCCCTGCCGGGGGTGGCGCTATTGATTCTTTTCAGCTATCTGCCCATGGGAGGGCTGGTTCTGGCATTCAAGAAATACAACGTGCAGAAGGGAATCTTCGGCTCTCCGTTCAACGGGCTCGACAATTTCAAGTTCCTCTTTGCCACATCGGATGCATTCATTATTACGAGAAATACGGTTCTTTATAATATCGTATTTATTTTCCTGAATATGGTGATTGCGGTGATATTGTCCCTGATGCTCAGTTCGCTGCGTTCAGGGAGGCTGGCGAAAGCGTTCCAGACGATTTACATGATGCCGTACTTCCTGTCCTGGGCGGTGGTGGCAATCATCGCAGCGGCTTTTCTGGAGCGCTCCAACGGATATGTGAACCATATTCTCCAGATGTTCGGCCAGGAGGGGCTGGTGGACTGGTATCAGAAAATCAGCATATGGCCGCCTCTTCTGGTATTCATCAATGCCTGGAAGGGCGTGGGCTATCAGGCCGTGATGTACCTGGCGGTGATTTCCGGGATTTCCCGCGATTACTATGAGGCCGCCATGTTGGACGGGGCCTCCCGGCTCCAGCAGGCTGTCTATATCACGATCCCCCATCTGCGGTTCATCATTGCGGTCTCCCTCATCATGGCCATGGGCGGCATCTTCCGCGGGGACTTCGGCCTGTTCTATACAGTGACGAAAGACAGCGGGACGCTGTACCCTGTTACCAATGTAATCGACACCTATATCTACCGGGGGCTGAAGAACCAGGTGAATCTGGGGATGACAACGGCTGCGGGCCTGTTCCAGTCAGTGGTGGGCTTTGTATTCGTGCTGCTGGCCAACAGGATCGTATCCAAGGTGGATCCGGACAGCGCTATGTTTTGAAGCACAGGGAAAGGGGCGCTTATGAAAAAGAAGAGACAATTGAACCGGATAAGCCGGACATGGAACCTGTTCTTTATCCTGATGCTGGGAATCGTTGCCTTATTGATTCTGCTGCCGGTGCTGCTGATCGTAATCATATCCTTCTCCAGCACGGACAGCATAAGCCAGGTGGGATACAATTTCTTCCCTTTGGAATGGTCTTTCGAGGGGTATTACTACACTTTCAAGATGGGGAGCCAGTTGGTGTATTCCTACATTGTCACCATTGCGAATTCGGTGTTCGGCACTGCGCTGGGACTGCTCATCATGGCGATGTACGCATATGTCATCTGCCAGAAGCGGTTCTGGCTGGAACGGGGCCTGACATGGTTCCTGTTCTTCACCATGCTGTTCGGAGGCGGACTGGTGCCCTCCTATATCTTGAATCATTGAGGGTACATTCCCCGATGCTTGCATCGCGCAAACTAGCACCGAGCGTAGCGAGGTTGGGGCGAATACCCCGCTCCTGCGAAGCAGGAGGCAAACACCCCTGTGGTGTTTGAGTGCTTGCACCGGGGAAGTTTATTGTGCGCTACTACCATCTGAGGGACACTTTCTGGATCCTGCTGATACCGGGACTGCTGAGCGCCTATTGGGTCATCATCCTGCGCACCTTTATCAAATCGTCCATACCGGAAGCGCTGTTCGACTCCGCCCGGATCGACGGGGCAGGCCACTTCACGATTTTCTTCCGGATTGTGTGCCCTCTGTTCAAGGCAGGGCTGGGCACCATCGGCCTGTTCAGCTTCGTGGCCAGATGGAATGACTGGTTTATGGGAATGCTGTACATAGATAATAATAAGCTGGTGCCATTGCAGACACTGTTGACGAAGCTCCAGAACAATGTGGATTACCTGAAGTCCAATTCAGCGGTGGTATCCACGCCTGAAGGGCTTGCCATGCTCAAGAGCCTGCCGGGCACGAATCTGCGGATGGCCTGCACGGTGCTGGCCGTAGTGCCTGTATTGTTCGCGTATCCCTTTTTCCAGAGATATTTCGTACAGGGGCTGACTGTGGGCAGCATCAAGGAATGATTGTATTCCGCTTTTTTCAAAGGTGGTGCAATAAATGTCGCTATGAACAAGAACAGGAGGATGAAAGATGAAAAGGAAATTAGTATCATTGATGTGCATGGTTTCCATGATGTCTGCTATGCTCAGCGGCTGCGGAGGCCGCCCGGGAGGGGAGGGGCCGAAGGAGGCTTCAAAGCCCGGCCGGGAGGAATCCCGGGAAAGCAAGGCGCAGCCTACCGAGGAGGGAACTTCGGAGGAGGCGGAAGCAGGTGCAGGAGACCTGGAATATGTGGAGCTGAAGTGGGACGCACTGTCCTACCAGCCTGACAACATCAAGGATCTGGACCTGATTCAGGCGGCTTTAGACGAGTATTTTAAAGAGAAGCTAAACTGCAGGGTAGTGCTGAACCCCATGACCATAGGAGCTTATCTGGAAAACGTTCCCACGAAGCTGATGTCGGGAGAGGAGATGGATCTCATTACGGTCAACAGCGATGTCCCTTACAACAACTATGCGAATATGGGCGCTTTTTTCCCAATCGATACCCTCTGGGACGAATATGGTTCAGATGTGAAGAGCCTGTTTGGCGAGGGAGTCTGGGAATCCTTGGAGGTGGGCGGCCATATCTATGGCGTCCCGGTACTGAAGGACAACTGCTATATCATAGGCTATATCTATAATAAGACCCTTGCGGATGAGCTTGGGCTGGACATGGAGCAGGGGTGGGCAGGCTTCGCCGGGATGGAAGAGTACCTGACAGAGGCAGTGAGGCTTCGGAACGAGAGATTTCCGGAATATGCCCACATGCCTCTGATGATGGACGGCGGCGAAATCTGTCCGTACTGGGTAGCGCTGGAGCGCTTTGGAGCCGGTGAGTTTGCCGTCTGCAACATTCCCGGAAAGGAAGTGGCGCGGGAGCTTGGGACGGACAAGGTATTCAATTACTTTGAGACGGATGCCTTCAGAGAGGCCTGCCTGGCCAAGCAGCGCCTGGTGCAGACAGGCGTCCTGGCATATGACACCGATGTGTTTGAGACCAACTTGCTGGCGGAGCCCTCCACCCTGCTGATTGTATCATGGGGGTATACCTGGATAGACGAGCATCTGTTCGGGGAAAACTATGACGCGAAGCTTGTGGTGTTCGATGATGTCTGGACAGACGGCGGCAACTACACCGGCGCGATGACTGCTATCGGCGCCAACAGCAAGAATCCTGAGCGCGCGATGATGGCGATAGAGCTGTTCAACACAGATCCCTATCTCGCCACGCTGATGCGCTTCGGCGTGGAGGGGGAGCACTGGGAGAAGGACGCGGACGGGGAGATGCGGCTGGCGAACCGCAACGCGGATGTGGCAAATGTGGGATGGCTGCAGTGGTATGGCCCGTTCTACGGCAACCTGACCATTGTGGACGCGCCGGAATCCTACGGCGGGCCGGACGGCATCATGCTCCAGAAGATGGCGGAGTACAATGACGAGGCGATTCTGGCAGCCCATATGGGATTTGTGCTGGACACAACGCCCATTGAGAACGAACTCTCCGCATGCAACAATGTGGTAAGCGAATATTACGGCAATCTGGTGGGCGGAAGGCATGGTTCCTCCGAGGCTGTGGATCGGATGATTGACGAAATGAATGCGAAGCTGAAAGAGAACGGTCTGGAAAGAATCCTCACAGAGGTCCAGGCACAGATTGACGCGTGGGCAGAGGGCAAGTAGGCGGAAGAGGATAACTGTAACGGCAGCAGGGGCTGACCGCAAATAAGCTTAAGCATGATTTCTGCCATGAATATAGGCCGGCGGATTATGGGATATCTCATAATCCGCCGGTTTACATTTGTGATCCTATATCAGACCTACCTTTGTCAATATCTCTATTGAAAAACATATCACGATATGGTAGGATAAATACAGAGCAGATTTTCATCCAAGGTTATTCTGTAATCGGTTCTATTCTTCGGACAGATCGGAAAATTCCTGCTTCAATTTCAAAATTATATGCGGGAGTTTTTTAGAGGCTCCCAGGCAACTGAACAAGGGAGGTATAGAATGGAAGAAAAAGATGTAACAACCTGCCTTTGGAAATCAGAAGCCGCTTCACCAGTGATATGGGATTTGTAGCGGATTACCTCAATGAAGGGAATTTCGAGAGACGAAAGGGACAGGATATTGTCCATATGGAAGCTTTGTGTGATATGATGGAGGCAATTACAGGGGATACTGCATTTACGGAACAGGCAAAT
>NZ_CAPDXS010000165.1:0-10699 GCF_948601915.1 uncultured Acetatifactor sp.
GTGGCGTTCTCAATGGTCTCCGTGCCCTGCCTGTGATGATCCAGCACCACCACGGACTTACAGTACCGAAGGAGATCCGGACATTCCGTGATGGACGGCTTGTTCACATCCACCACCACCAGGACGGTATTGCTCCCGGCGGCTTCGATGGCCTGCTGGTTGCCGATGATCATGTCGCCCTCATACTCCGTGTTCCCCTTGAACAGCTCCACCATGGGCTCGATTGCCGGGACCTGGTCGTTCAGCACGATGTGGGCCTTGCGCCCCAGGGTCAGCGCGATCCTATAGATGCCCACGGCTGCGCCGAAGCTGTCCGCGTCCGGCATCCTGTGGCCCATCACCAGCACCTGGTCCTTGCCCGTGATAATCTCCCGAAGGGCATGGGCCTTCACGCGGGCCTTCACGCGGGTATTCTTCTCCACCTGCTGGCTCTTGCCGCCATAGTAGGTGATGCTCTCCGGCGTCTTGATGACGGCCTGGTCGCCGCCCCGGCCCAGGGCCAGATCGATGGCATTGCGGGAGAATTCATAGTTCTGGGCATAGGTCAGGCCGTCCAGCCCTACGCCGATGCTGATGGTCACCGCCATCTCGTTGCCGATATTGACCGTCTTGACCTCCTCCAGCAGGTCGAAGCGGGACTCCTGGAGCTGGGCCACCGCCCGCTTGCGCATGATGGCCAGGTACTTGTCCTTCTCCAGCTTCTTGCAGATGCCGTCGAAGGAGGAGATGTATTTGTTCACCTTCCGGTCGATCAGCGCGATCAGAAGGGAACGGCGCACCTCTTCCACGCCGTCCAGCGCCTCATCGTAATTGTCCAGGTAGATCATGCCCACGGCAAGGCTCTGGTCGTCCACCTCCTGCAGGGCGATGTGCAGGGCGGTCTCATCGTAGAGATAGACCGCTGTCAGGAATCCCTCATACCCCTCCTCGTCTATCATATCGCTGTGCTCCGCCATCTCCTGAAGGGAAATCTTCTTCAATTTCACTACATATTCGTTTCCCTCATATTCCAGCTCATACTGGGCCTCGTCCACCTCATTGGCATCCGGCAGACGGTCCTTTGTGATCGTGGGGAAAAGGGATGTGATGGATTTTTTATACCCCTTGGGCTGATGGACGATGGCTTCAAAGGCGCTGTTCGTCCATATCACTTTTCCGTTGTCTTCCAGCAGGGCATAAGGGACATCCAAATCCCGCAGGAGCTTCTTCTGAATCTGCCCGTACTCCGTGGCAAAGCTGATCAGCTCGTTCATGACCAGGGGCCTGTTTCGGAAATACAGCGACAGGGTAACGGCAAAATAGCATATCAGATATCCTGTCAGGATGATGCCCGCACGGATATCGATGGTAAATACGGCCACATCCACTATGCACAAAAGCAAGCCCAGATAGATGCCAAACTGAATATATGACTTAATGCGGCCCTTTAGTTTTATTCTTTTTTTCATATGGATACCTCGCAGGGCCGACGCTCCCTGCTGTTTTCTTTTATTTCTGTGGCTGCCACAGGCTGCCATAGGCTCTGCCTACCCGACCATTATACCATACTCTTCAACACGATGCCACAATATAATTTGTCTAATATGGATATGTTTTGTTGAATCAGATAGATATCATTTATATAAACGGCATTTATCATGCCTTTTCCCGGTTTGTGTGCAAGAGTTAATCACCGAATATATAGATAACAGAATAAAAACACAATATCGCAAAAAGGCCGACCGCCCCTGCGGACGGTCAGCCTCCTTCCTGCCCCTTACGGTCAATCCTGAACGTAAGGCATAAGCGCCACATGGCGCGCCCTCTTGATTGCAACCGTCAGCGCCCTCTGATGCTTCGCGCAGTTTCCGGTGATGCGGCGGGGAAGAATCTTGCCCCTCTCGGAAACGTATCTCTTCAGCTTGTTGGTATCCTTGTAGTCAATCACATTGTCCTTGCCGCAGAACACGCATACCTTTCTCTTCCTGCGGGCACCGCCCTTTTTCCTCACCGGGCCGTCGGGTTTCTCACTCTTATTAAAAGCCATCTCAATGCCTCCTATCTCACATATTCGTACTTAGTTGAAGGGCAGCTCCTCGTCGATGCCGTCGGGGATGTTCATGAAGCCATCTCCGGCTCCGGAGGGTGCAGGAGCGCTGCCGCCTCCTGCATAGCCGCCATTGTTGTAACCGCCGCCATTGTTATATCCACCCGCGTTCCCACCGGATGCATTCTTGCTCTCGGCGAATTCGATTTCGTCCACCATGACGCGGACGCTGTAGACCATCTGGCCTTCCTTGTTGGTGTAATTGTCGTTCTGAATCCTGCCGCACACCACAATCTTCGTGCCCTTGTGCAGGTATCTCTCCACGAACTCCGCCTGCTTGCCGAAAGCAGTGCAGTTAAAGAAATCCGCGTCAGGCTCGCCCTCACGCTTGAACCTCCTGTCCACCGCAATGGAAAAACGTGCCACCGATGTCTGACTGGCCCCCTGTGAATACCTTACCTCCGGGTCTCTGGTCAGACGCCCCATAAGAATCGCTTTGTTCATATCGTCTCTCGCTTTCTAATTGAGCTCAGTCCTGTCTGACGACTAAGTATCTGATGACATTGTCCATGATGCGGACACGGCTCTCGATTTCGATGGGCACCGTGCTCTCAGCGTCAAAGCGGATGAAATAGTAGAAGCCTTCTTTCATTTTCTGGATTTCGTAAGCAAGTCTCTTCTTGCCCCAATCGTCCACCTCTGTGATGACGCCGCCGAATCTCTCGATCAGAGCCTTGCATCTGTCAACGACAGCCGCTCTCTCTTCATCTTCAATCTTAGCGGACACGACTACAGCTAATTCATACTTATTCATGCCTGTTACTTACCTCCTTCTGGTCTCTGGCCCGCACCGGATGCGAGCAAGGAATTTGATTCATCACAAATGTAGATGATAACATATATTTCCTGATATTTCAAGGGTTTTTACAGAATCTCTTTCACATTCTTCTCCAGGAGCCTGCGGGCAATCATGATCTGGTGGCCGCAGCCCTTGCATTTCAGCCGGAAGTCTGCCCCGGAACGCAGCACCTCCCACTCCCTGCTCCCGCATGGATGCTGCTTCTTCAGTCTCACTACGTCTCCTACATTGATGTCCATTTCATGCTCCTCCCGCGCGCTCCGGCGCGCATATCTATCCCTTTATATCCTGCCGGGCAGCCGTTCCAGACAGCTTTCTGCCTGTTACAGCTTTCTGCCTACAGGTTTCCCACGAAAAAGTCCTTCACCACGCCCATGAACTCCCGCAGCAGATTGTTGGGCCCCGAGCCTAACGGCGCGCTGGCGGCCAGTCCCTCCGCGTTTATATATCCCTGCTTCTTCGCGATGCTCAGGGCGCGGAACACATGGAAATTGTTCGTCACGATTACAACGCTGTCTTCCGCCGGATCCAGCAGCCCGGCGCTGAACACCAGATTCTGGTATGTGCTGGCAGACCTGTCCTCCACAAGGATGCGCTCCTCTTCGATGCCGGCCTGCATGAGGTATCCCCGCATCCCCACGGCCTCGGGGATGGCCTCGTTCCCGCCCTGGCCGCCGGTGACAATCGCCTTCGTGTCGGGATTCTGTTCCAGATAGTCTATGGCCCTGTCCAGCCTGCGCCGCAGCACCTCGCTGGGGCCCGTGCTCTTCCACTGGGCGCCCAGTATGATGATGTAGTCCGCTCCCGGAGAGGCCTCCGCGCCGTACTGGGACAAAATCCTGGCCTCCACCGCGCCGAACACCAGCAGCCCTACGCAGAAAAGGGCACAGAAAGCGCCCTTGATCCATACCGGGATGGCGTTCATGGCCCGGCCGCTTTGGAGGATCGCCGCCAGCGCCAGGCTGCATGCCCCTATGGCCCCCCAGATCAGGAAGAAGTAGGTGCCGAAGCCCGTGATAGCGATTCCTATGCAGTATATGACGCAGAGGATCCCCAGCATGCCAAAAATACCGGCAAGGACGGGATGTCCGCCGGGGGTATGGCCCCTTCTCTCTATTTGGATGATCCTCCGGCTTCTCTCCAGAGGGATTAGATGTTCTTTTCGGTTTCTTCTCATAATCGTCAGTCTCTTTTAGCGGAATCGTATGCCTGCTCAGTTCCTTTCTGAGTCAACATTATACCACATCAGCAATCTTCCATTCAATAAAGATACTTTGTAGATTTCTTAATATTTAGTTTAGAATTAGGCCTGAATCAGGATTGCAAGCCGGCCTCCCCCATGCTACAATGAGAGCAGCAAAAGCGCGCTGCACGGCAGCGAGGGAAAGGACACGCCTATGGGAAATTATCAAGCAGAAATCGACGAACTGAAGAGAATCGTGGAAAAATACAGCAATATCGTATTCTTCGGCGGCGCGGGGGTGTCCACGGAGAGCGGGATTCCGGATTTCCGCAGCGTGGACGGGCTCTACCACCAGCAGTACGACTATCCCCCGGAGACCATCCTGAGCCACACCTTCTACCGCCGGAAGCCGAAGGAGTTCTTCCGCTTCTACCGCAACAAGATGCTATTCCTGGACGCAAAGCCCAATGCCGCCCATGTGAAGCTGGCCGAGCTGGAGGCTCAGGGGAAGCTGAAGGCCGTGATCACCCAGAACATCGACGGGCTCCACCAGGCCGCCGGGAGCAGGACGGTGCTGGAGCTCCACGGCTCGGTGCTGCGCAATTACTGTGAGAAGTGCGGGCAGTTCCATGACGTGCAGTATATACTGGACAGCGCCGACGTTCCCAAATGCGGGAAATGCGGCGGCTCCGTGAAGCCGGACGTGGTGCTCTATGAGGAGGGGCTGGACTCCCGGACCATGACGGACGCCATGCGCTTCATCCATGACGCCCAGGTACTGATCATCGGCGGCACTTCCCTGGCGGTGTACCCGGCGGCGGGGCTGATCGATTACTTCAAAGGCGACAAGCTTGTGGTCATCAATAAGGCCCCCACCCCCAGGGATGCCCATGCGGATCTGCTGATACAGGGGCCTATCGGAGAAGTGTTCTCGCAGCTGTGACCGCATCAATAGGTTTGGGCCCCTTTTTCAAAAGGAGCCATCGAAAATCAATTGCACGAAAGAACCAGCGGGTGCGTCGGGAAATGCTGTCAGCACACAATATATGGTTGTAAGCTTCAACGCATCACAGCATATAAAGCGGGGATATAGCCATTTCCCGATACCCCTTGCGTATCGTTCAGCTCAGCCGCTGCAGAGCGCCACCGCTGGTTTCCGTGCGGATTGCAATCCAAGTTTCAATCCAGAACCCCCGAAACCGGCATGTTCCGCATGGCCTCTCTCCTCTGGTAAGGCGAGTCCAGCTCCACGAGGCGCCCCTCCCTGCTGCTCTTTTCAAATGCAGTGAGGATTTCCAGCACATGGAGGGTCTGCTGCACGTCCGCCCGGGGAGCGCGGCCTTCCCGCAGGGCTTTGGCCATGTCCGCCACCCCCAGGCCTCTGCTGTTCTCCTTGTAATCGTACAGGAGGGGCATCTCCCTGAAGCTCCCGTCCTCAGGCCTAAGGAGCGAGACGCTTCCGCCGAAGCCGTTGGGATCGGGCACCCGCAGGGTCCCCCTGGTGCCATAGATTTCCAGGAAGGCCTGCCTGTCGTAGTATACGTCAAATGTAGTCACTACGGTGGCAATGGCCCCGTTCTGGAATTTCATCAGGCCCGTGGTGTGGGTGGGCACCTCCACGTCCACCACCGTGCCCTGTTTGGGCTTGCTGGTGATGATCCGCTGGGGGAAGGCCGTCCCGGTCATGCCGCTGATGCTCTGCACCCGACCGATCAGGTTCACCAGAGCCGTCATGTAGTAAGGCCCCATGTCCATCATGGGCCCGCCGCCGTACTGGTAGTAGAATTCCGGCGCGGGATGCCAGCTCTCATGTCCGTGGCACACCATCTTCGCCTCCGCTCCGATCACGTCCCCTATCATCCCGTCGTCGATGAGCCGTCTGCAGGTCTGTATCCCCGCCCCCAGGAAGGTGTCCGGCGCGCCGCCCAGCAGAAGCCCGCGCTCCGCGGCCAGGGCCGCAAGCTCCGCGCCCTCCTCGTAGGTGGCGGCCAGGGGCTTTTCGCTGTACACATGCTTGCCCGCCAGCAGCGCTGCCTTAGTGGTGGCGTAATGCTCGTTGGGGCGGGTAAGGTTCAGGACGATCTCTATCTCCTTATCCCCAAGCAGCTCCTCCATGGTATCGTACACTCTGGGGATTCCGTACTTCTCCCCGGCCTCCGCCGCCTTTTCCCGGAACAGGTCGCAGACCGCCCACACTTCCACCTCCCGGAACAGCTCCGTCAGGTTCTGGAAATAGATTCCGCTGATTGCCCCGGCTCCCAGCACGCCTATTTTTACTTTGGACTGTTTCTCTCCCATATCCCCTCGCCTCCTCAATACATTTTCGCCTTGCTCTCGAACCGCTCTGTGGTCAGCCCATGCTCCAGCGCGTAGGCCTTCCCCTCCGCCGCCCAGACAAGCCCCCGCTCCATCAGGAGCCCGGCCTCCGGGAATTTCTCGAACACATCGTCATGATGTCCCAGGGAGCAGTAGAACACCCTGCCGTTGCCCCAGAACTTGGTCCAGGCCACCGGCATGTCCACCGCCCTGTTGGCGCTGTGGTAGTAGTCCACCACCGGGAAGCGGGTGCTGGCCAGCACCTCCACCGCCGGGTCCACATGGAGATAATAGTGCTCGCTGCACACATGGAAATCCTCTATCCCCTCCACGATGGGGCTGGAGCCTTTGCGGATGTTCACCGTGTAGTCGATCCCGTCCCCGCCCGGATGGCTGACCCACTGTCCCCCAGTCATGAATTGCCATTCCACATCCTGGCGGAAGGCATCGCACATGCCCCCGTGGCATCCCGCAAGGCCGCAGCCCGCAGCCACGGCCCGGCTGATGTTCCCGGTGTACTCCGGCTTGATCTCCCCCATGGTCCAGCAGGGCACGATCAGGTCCATCCCCATGAGTTTCTCCGCGTCCGCCAGCACGTCCTGGGTGTCATGCATCTCGCAGGCATATCCGTGCCTCTCCAGCATCCCCCGGAACCGCTCGGCCACCAGCGCGGGCTCATGTCCGTCCCAGCCTCCCTGGAAAATCAATGCCTTCTTCCCTTTCTCCATATAACCACCTTGCCTTTCCGCGCCCCCCGGATCGTCCTGTGCCTGAGGGCGCTCTTCCTCTCCGTCTGCCGCCTTTTTGCCGCCTTTTTGGCGTTCCTTTTTTTACAATCGGTACTTGAAGTATAGCAGGAATTCCTGTAGAATGATTGTCAGAAAGCCAATAAAAGCAGTCACAGATTGCTATCCTGCTGTTTTTCAGGCAGGACGCGGCGGCAGCGTGGATAGCTCCGCGGAACCTGCCCGGGCATCCCGGCTTTCAAATGAAGGAATCGGAATCCATTGCCGGAAAGGAGCCTATCATGCAGCCTTTTTATGAAGACAAACAGGACGAATTCCGCTGCACCCTCACCCGGGACATCACCTTTCCGGCCCATCTCCACAGCGCCGTAGAGCTGATCTACCTCCTGGAGGGCTCTTTGGAGGTCACCGTCCAAAACCAGACAAAGAGAATCCGGAAGGACGAGGCGGCCCTCATCTTTCCGGACATGGTGCACAGCTATCTCACCACGGATGCCTGCCTGGGCATCCTGTGCATCTTTTCCCCGGCCTACGCAAGGGATTATTATCATCTATTCCGCAAGCAGCAGCCGGAATCCCCTTTCCTGTCCTCCGGCACGCGGAATCCCGATATCCCCCTGGCCTTTGGCCGGATGCTGCGCTACAGGGAGCTCTCCCTCTCCGTCAGCGCCGCCTGGCTGAACCTGATACTGTCCTTCCTGCTCTCCGACACGGTCCTGCTCCCCAGGGACAGCACGGACAGCGCCGATGTGGGCTACCGGCTCATCTCCTATGTGTCCCAGCATTTCCAGGAGCCCCTTACCCTGGACAGTCTTGCCAGGGAGCTGCATTTCAATAAATACTACATCTCCAGAGTCTTCACCGCCAGATTGCGCTGCGGCTTCTACGAGTACGTGAACCGCCTGCGGCTGGACTATGCCGCCAGGCAGCTTCGGACCACGGACCAGCGCATCACCGCCATCTGGCAGGACGCGGGCTTCGAGAGCCAGAAGACCTTCAACCGCAACTTCCTGGCCTGCTACCATATGACACCCTCCCGGTACCGCAAAGCCCAGGCCTCCATCGGAGAGGTGTTCCCGCAGTCATAGCCCGCGGCCCGGCCTCAGTGCCTAGGCTGCGTGCCACCGATACCGCCTCCGGATCCCTGCCCAAACCGCACCGTAATGGCGCAGATCTCGCTCCGGGTGCCCAGCCGCATGTCCGGGCCGAACACGCCCACGCCTGAGGTGACGATGTTGTGCATATCGCCCTTGCGCAGATAGCCGCAGATGTTCTCCCAGAAGAACCGGGCCGTCAGGTTCCCGGGAAAGGTCTGGCCGTCATGGGTATGGCCGCAGAGGTCGATGTCCACCCCGGCCTCGGCCAGCTCCGCAAGCTCCCTGGGCTGGTGGTCCATGACGATGATGGGCTTAGAGGGATCCATCCCCGCCACCACCTGCTCCGGGGTCTTGCGCACACGGATGCCCCTGCCGGGCCTGCCGTAGTCCGGCCTACCGTAGAGGTAGAAGGCATCCTCTATCAACACGCCCTCCTCCCGCAGCAGCCGGATGCCTGCCTCCTCCAGGAACGCGTCCATCCTGGGGTCGCTGGCCTTCTCCCCGGCGCTGGCAAAGGTGAAGCCTGCCAGCACCTTTTCTTTGATGTCGTGATTGCCATAGCAGGCGTAGACTCCGTATCTGCTGCGGATTCCGCCCAGGATTTCCGCCAGGGCCTCCGGATCCTCCAGGGCCTCGTACTCATTGTCGAAAATGTCCCCGGCCATGACTACAAGGTCGGCATCTTCTTCATTGATCAGGCTGACCATCTGCTCCATGTGGCGGATTCCTATGCTGTATCCCAGGTGGAGATCCGCCACCAGCACGATTTTCAGCTCCTCTATCCCCGGGGCCTCCTTGTCCACGTACAGTTCATATTCTGTCACCCTGATTCTGTCCGCGCTCACGATTCCCGCCAGGCTGCAGACGCAGATGCAGAGGATGCAGACCGCTCCGATGGCCGCATGGCCGCCCCGAGAGAACAGCAGCTCTATCCAGCGAGGCTTCGCCGGAAGCCTCCGGCAAGATTTTCCCGAAAGCTTCCGCCGGGATTCCTCCCGAAAGAAAAGCCGCTTCAGCGCCAGCCGGATCAGATCCGCTGCGGCAATCACCAGCAGGGCGTAGAGCAGCACCCCCAGCCAGGTATTGCTGAGCTGCTTGAGCAGCCGCTTGGCGGGCGAGGGCTCCAGCAGGAACGCGGCCAGGATGCTGAAGGCCACGCACAGATAGAAGACGCATATGGGGATGCGTATCCTTTTCCTTGCCAGGTAGGGCAGGCATCTCTCCAGCCAGGTCTGCAGCCGGTAGAATACATAGGCGCAGAGCAACAGGTAGAGCGGCGATAAACAGACTGCTATCATACTATCCTCACCTCCCGGGTCTGTATCTGGAGCTGCATCTGGATCCGGCTCTGATAGTCCGTGATGCCCTTCCCCTCATTGGGATGCCTCGAAGAGTATACCTGGTCTGCGGCAAAGAGGCACAGCAGGAGGATTCCGGCCCCTATCAGCAGTCCGGAGGGCAGACGGCGCAGCAGCCCGTCCAGGAAGGGGGCCAGCACATATACGATCGCCATGCCGCCGATGCCGAAGACCAGCAGCCCCTCCGCGCAGATCCGGCCGTGCAGGTTCAGGAAGTATCCCGTGTAGTCCCACCATCTGGTGCCGCCATGGACATATTCCAGGTACACGGATGTGAAATACTCCACGCAGCCGCACAGCGCTATGGCCAGGAGGAATTCCAGCACGGGCTTTCGCCGGAACCGGTTCAGCAGCAGGAGCATCATGACGCTGCCGGTTCCGTAGATGGGGAGCCAGGGCCCGTGGAGCACGCCCCGGTTCACGAAGGCCCCGTCCGCAATCAGGTGGAGCCCCACCTCCCAGAGCCATCCCACGAAGGACAGGGCGAAGAACATCAGAATCACGGACCAGACGGAATAGCATCTGAGATAGTTGAGACTAACCACCCACTTGCGCTTGCGCTTCTCCGGAACCGGGTGCAGCCTGGTGGGGTAGATCTGCCCCTCCAATGCCTTTCTGTCGTATTCCAGAAGGAACCTGCGGCTGCGCTCCTCCTCCAGAGCCTGGATTTCCTTCCCCTGTCCGACGGCCACGCCGAAGGTTTCCGCCAGGAATCCGGAGATTCCCTTCAGTTCCGGCAGCTTTGGCGATTGCGCCCCGCATTCCCTGTCCACGTCCGCATATTCGGTTTTCAGCGTATATTTATCCGCGTGCGCGAACAGATACCGGTCGTTCAAAAGCCCGGCGCCCTCCACCCGGTTCCGGATGCCCAGGCTGCGCAGTCTGGCATAATACTCTGCCATCACGGCCGTCTTGTAGGGGGTGGCGAACAGGATGTTGGAGACGCCAAACGTCAGGATGCCCAGCAGATCCCATCCCAGGAAGGACAGCTCCAGCACGAAGCATTCCCATTTATGGCCGTCCATGAGCCTTCTGGACAGGGAGATCGCATCCAGGGTCTTCATGGAAGGGTTCTCCGCCAGGAGATAGGGCACCAGGTGGTAGGAATAGGCCT
>NZ_CAPDXS010000166.1:0-10515 GCF_948601915.1 uncultured Acetatifactor sp.
CCGGGCGGATTCGGGACTTGCACCCGTTGGAAACGTGCGCCGCCGGGCGCACGACCGAAAGGGCATGGACGGACTCCATGCCCTTTTCCTATGGAAAGGAGAACCACATGAAGCAACTGACAAAACGGATACTTCCGTTTATCCTCTCCCTGGTCCTGGCCCTCCCTGCAGGGACGACAGCCCTGGCATCCGGGGACGGGAACATGGACGGCGGCGGGGGCGGCATGGGGAGCGGCACCGCAACGGATGTGTGGCACAACCAGGACGGGGTGCGCATCACCGTCGTCACCGGGGACGGCAGCCCCGCCTCCACGCCGTTCGACCTGAGCAACTTCGGCATATCAGGGGACATCCTGCATTTCGGGAAAGTGAGCAAGCTCCAGTACAGCGGGGGCGCTCCCCTGTCCCTGGATCCCCACCCCTATTCCTGCTCTAGGCCTGGCACCGCGCTGCCCCGCATCATCAGCGGCGGGAACAGCGGCACCCGAGCGGCCATGGAGGCCATCCGGCGGTACTTCTGCTCCGAATATGCCGCACAGCTCGTGGCCGAAAAGACCGGCATCCCTTTCGAGGAGCTGGTGTCCGGCACCTACAAGCTGGCCATCGAGCCCATCGCCTACTTCACCCATGGCGGCCGCAACTACGCCATGACCGCCACTGAAGCGGCACTCTACAACCAGATGTCCGGCGGGAACCTGCGCCGGACAATGACAAGCCTGACGCACCAGAACCTGCCGCTGGCCCTCTTCCTGGAGACGCCGGACCTAGGCTACCCTGCCTGGACCGGCACCACCAGCGGGAAAGTGTCCGACGCCGAGATCCTCTCCGCCCTGGGCATCGGCATCGTCAGCTACAGGGACGTGCCGGAGGAGATGCTGCAGGCGCCCGACTACACCTACCGGGTGGACACGGACGTCATCACCAGCGTCATCCTGACAAGCAGCACCGAGGTGAACCCGGACAGGCTGGCCAGCGTCACCTTCCACATCAACGGCGGCTCCTACACCGTGAACGATATCGTGATGCCCGCAGGCGGCTCCCAGGTGGTCTGGGCGAAGTGGCACACCCCGCCGGAACCCACGACGCTCACCATACAGGTCTCCGTCAGCGGCGCGTCCACGGCAAGGACCAGCTTCGTGGCAAGGATCGTCTCCCTGGAGGAGAACCTGCCCCCGGACCCGCTGGCCACGGACACGAACCCCCACTTCTCCATGCCCTCCCTCCCTTCCAACCCGCAGAAGACCTCCACATCCTGGAGCGTCTGGAGCGCCAGGTGGCACTTCCACTGGGAATGGGAGGCAGACTGGCAGTGGGAAAGCGACATGCAGTGGGAGGACTGGGGGCACAATGAAGACTGCCCGCAGGACTGTGGGGAGAGCCATGGACAATGGGTGGACAGGGGCCGCTGGGCAGACCACGGGGAATGGGTGGACCACGGCTGGTACGACTTCTCCTCCACCGCCTACCACGCCTCCCTGTCCGGCTCCATGGAGGTCCACCCGGATGATATCGTTCCCACAGCGCAGGGCGATACCATGAAGAGCGGCTACGGCATCAGGGAAGATGCCACGGCCAGGTTCTCCGCCAACGCACCGGCCAGCCACTACGCGCCGGCACAGACGGCCGTCGCCTATTTCCCGGAGTTCGGCTATGACATGTACTGGAGGCTCCTGTCCTGCAGCGGGGGCAACCCGGCTTCCTTCACCTTCAAGCCCAACGGATACTCCACCTATGGCCGGAACGTGCACTTCACCCCGGTATGGTATCCGGACGGCGGGGCCTACACCGTCTACACCTACATCATCGACGCATGGACGCCCTCCGGGATGCTGTCCGTCAACGTGGACGATTCCGTGCACATCCAGGGCAGCGTGTTCGATGACTGGAACTCCAGCCGTGAGTAGGCCGCTGTCCCTGTACCATGCCCTGACCCTGCTCCCCCTGGCAGCCTTCGCCCTCCATGACCACAGGCACCACAGGATACGCAATGCCGCCCTGCTCGCCTTCCTGCCCTGGTGCCTGCTCTATCTGCCGCTTGCGGCACATGCCCTCCCCGGGACCACCTTTCCGGAAGCTGCGCTGCACTGCGCCATGGGATGCCTGTCCGGGCTCCTGCTCCTGCTCTCCGTCTCCCTTGCCACTGACGGCGGCATCGGCGGCGGGGACATCAAGCTGGCGGCCCTGCTGGGCATCCCCTACGGGGCATCCGGGCTGATGGCCGTCCTGGCCCTCTCCTGCCTCCTTGCCCTGCTGCACCTGGGCATCCGGAAGGCATGCGGGAGGAAGACATCCGGGAACATCCCCTTCGCGCCCTACCTGTTCTGGGGATGCCTTGCCGCCACACTGATACAGCATCGACCCTTTTATTAGAAAGGACACCACGAAAACCATGCCGCTTGCCGCCCGCGTCCTTTATGCCCCCTGCGGGAGCCATGGCCGCAGGCCATCTGCCATAAAAACAAACCTGTCCTCAGACCAGCACAGATAAGGAGACTGAACATATTATGAAAATGAACAACCGTTTCATCTACGGCATCCTGAGCATCGCTCTTGCCGCCATCATCGCATTCATCGCCATCCCTGCCGTCACCAGCAGGACCAGGAGCACCTGCGGGATCGTGCGCATAAAGGCTGCCGTCACCCGCGGGACGCCCATCACCGCGGACGACCTCGAGATCGTGGAGGTGGGCGGCTTCAACCTGCCTGACAGCGTCGCCCGCAGGATCGAGGACGTGGCAGGCACCTATGCCGCCACGGACCTGTATCCCGGGGACTATATCCTTCCGGAGAAGGTCAGCAGCGCCCCCCTGTCCTCCGACCTCTCCCTCAATGCGATCCCGGACGGCATGGTGGCCATCTCCGTCACCACCCAGACATTAGCCACGGCGCTCTCCGACAAGCTGCAGGGCGGCGACATCTTCCGGCTCTATCACTATGACGAAGACAACGCGCTGGAGCCGGTGTCCGACATCCCGGAGCTGCGCTTCGTGGAGGTCCTGTCCGTCTCCGACTCCAAAGGCCTCGACGTGGACTACACCAGGCCGCCTGAAGAGGACGAGGAGCGGCAGCAGACCGCAACCATCACCGTGCTCGCCACCCCTGAACAGGCCATGCTGCTCACGCGCTACGAGAACGAGGGCGGCCTGCATGTGGCCCTGGTCAGCCGGGGCAATGGGAAGCTGGCAGGGGAGCTGCTGGAGCGCCAGTCCGAAATCCTGGCCTCCCTATACGGCGACGGCACGGAACTGCCAGATGGGGAACTGGAGCCCTCCATGGACATCCCCGGACAGGAAGACCCCGATGGGGAATCCAGCCAGGCAAACAGCGCATCCGGCTCCGAAGAGCCTGCAGATGGCAGCCAGGACGCACCACCGGAAGGGACATCAGGTGACGAATAAGGAGGAAATAGCATATGTCAAAGGTCATAACTGTATGGGGCAACCCCGGCTGCGGGAAGTCCATGTTCTGCTGCTGCCTCGCCAAGGTCCTGACGGCGGACAAGGACAAGGCCCTCATCATCAACGCGGACCCCAGCACGCCCATGCTGCCCGTCTGGATGCCGGAGCGCCTCCTGGAGACAGGCGCCTCCATCGGGAATGTGCTGGCCGGCCTGGAGATCAACACGGCCCTGGTGGCGGAGCGCGTCACCATCCTGAAGGAGTACCCCTTCATCGGCGTCATGGGCTATGCCGCCGGGGAGAACCCCTTCTCCTACCCGGAACTGAAGTACGAAAAGATAAAGCTGTTCATCGCGGAGGCGGCAAAGCTGGTGGACTACATCATCCTGGACTACAGCTCCAACATGCTCAACTTCTTCACGCCCACCGCCATCGAGGCCGCGGACCTGGCCGTCCGGATCGTCACGCCGGACCTGCGTGGCCTGAACTACCTGCGGGCGCACAGGCCGCTGCTCACGGACGAAAAGTTCCATTACGGCAGCCACCTGACCTTTGCCGGGCTGGCGCGCCCCTTCCACGCCATCGACGAGATGGACCACCAGATCGGCGGCTTCGACGGCCTGCTCCCCTACGCAAAGGAGATCGAGCGCTGCGGCACCAGCGGGCAGATGTTCAAGGCGCTCGCCTACTGCAACCAGCGCTATGTGAACTCCCTGAAGCTCGTCCGGGACCGGCTCCTGCAGGAGGATGAACAGGCGGATGCAGAAGATACGCCATACCAGGAAGGAAACGACGGCTTTTACGAAGACCAGCCGGAAAGTGGAGATACACGGCATGCAACACATCAGGAACAAAATGGCAGGTTCCCTGAAGATGCCAGACAGCCGGAAGGATTCGCGGAGGCGCAGGAAGCGGAAGTCTCTGGAAATGCCGACTTCCAAAAAACGGACAAAGATGCCTGGTATGCAGCGGCCACAGGCAGTGGCAGGCAGAAAGCCCAAGCCGGAAAGGAGATGAACCGCCATGGCCATGGAATCCCTGAATGACATGTTCTTCACTTCCGCCGGGAAGGAGACACTTACCTATGACCAGATCCTGGAGGACGTCCAGAAATACTGCACAGAGAAGCATGCGGACAAGCTCTCCGGGGAGGCGAACCGGGAGGAGGCCACAAAGCTCCTGCGGGAGTTCATCGGCCAGTACGTCACCAGCCGCTCCTACCACATCGAGGGGCTCTCCACGGATGAGCTCTGCAGCACCCTCTACGAGGACATGGCGGGCATCTCCTTTTTAAGGAAATGGATCTACATGCCCGGCGTGGAGGAGGTGAATGTGAACGCCTACGACGATATCGAGGTGATCATGAGCGGCGGGCGCTCCATGAAGATCCCGGACCGCTTCCAGTCCCCCCAGCACGCCATCGACGTGACCAGGCGGCTCCTGAACACCTGCGGCATGGTCATCGACGACACCATGCCCTCCGTCATCGGCTTCCTGGACAAGAACATCCGCATCTCCGTGGACAAGACCCCCATCGTGGACCCGGAGGTGGGCATCAACGCCTCCATCCGCATCGTCAACCAGCAGACCGTCTCCAGGGAAAAGCTCATCCGTTCCGGCTCCGCCACGGACGAGATGCTGGACCTCCTGACCTGCTGCATCCGCTACGGCGTCTCCGTCTGCATCGCTGGCAGCACCGGCTCCGGGAAGACCACGGTGATGAGCTGGCTCCTGTCCATGGTCCCCGACAACCGCAGGCTCATCACCATAGAGGAGGGCAGCCGGGAATTTGACCTGATCAAGCGGGATGCGGACGGCCATGCCACCAACAGCGTGGTGCACCTGCTCACCCGCCCCCACGAGAACCCCTCCCTGGACATCGGCCAGGACCTGCTCTTAGAGCGCGTCCTGCGCAAGCACCCGGACGTCATCGGCGTGGGCGAGATGCGCTCCGCAAAGGAGGCCCTGTCCGTGGCGGAGAGCTCCCGTACCGGGCACACCGTCGTCACCACCATCCACTCCAACTCCTCCGAGTCCACCTACCGGAGGATGATGACCCTGGCAAAGCGGAAATACAACATGGCGGACGACATCCTGATGCAGATCATGGTGGAGGCATACCCCATCGTGGTGTTCACAAAGCAGCTTGAAGACGGCTCCCGTAAGATCATGCAGATCATCGAGGGGGAGGACTACCGGGACGGGCAGCTCGTCTACCGCCCGCTCTACCAGTACGACGTGTCGGACAACCGCACCGACGGGGGCGGCAGGACCATCGTCGTTGGAAAGCACAGGCGGCTCGGCGGCATCTCCGACACCCTGAAAAAGCGGATGCTGGACAACGGCATCCCCGCAGGGAAGCTCGCACCGTTCCTAGCCACCCCTGCACCGAAAAAGACAACGAAAGGAGGCACACACAATGCAGTGGATACAGATTATCATCTTCCTGCTGGCAGCTAACGGCCTGCTCACCCTGTTCTCCGTCCGCTTCAACGACTTCCTGCATGTGCTGGCAGGGACAAGGAAGAGCACCCTGCAGGACGACGTGGACGTGATGCTGGGGAAACCGGCAAAGGGCTTCTTCAACCGGGAGACCCTGGAGGTCGGGCAGCTCCTTGCGGCCACAGGGCGGGAGGGACGCTTTACTCTTATAAAGAGAATCTCCCTCCTGCTGTTCGCACTGGGAGCCGTGGCTGCGCTGCTCTTAAACAACCCGTTCCTAATCCCCGTATTAGGGGCCGGGTTCGCCTTCGCGCCGGTCTGGTACCTGCGCTCCACCGCAGCCGCTTATAAGAAGCACCTGAACGAGGAGCTGGAGACGGCCATCTCCGTCATCACCACCTCCTACCTGCGCAGCGGCGACCTGCCAAGGGCGGTCAAGGAGAACATACCCTACCTGAACCCGCTGGTGAAGTCCCACTTCGAGGCGTTCATCACGGAATCGGAGATGCTCAACGCCAACATGGTCTCCGCCATCAGCACCCTGAAGATGAAGGTGCCCAACCAGATCTTCCACGAATGGTGCAACACACTGATCCAGTGCCAGTCCGACCGGAGCATGAAGAACACCCTGGCCTTCACCGTGCAGAAGTTCTCCGACCAGCGCATCATCCAGTCGGAGCTGGAGGCCATCATCAACGAGCCGAAAAAGGAGGCCATCACCATGATGTTCCTTGTGGTCGGGAACATCCCCCTCCTGTACGTGCTGAACCACTCTTGGTTCGAGACGCTGATGTTCTCCCTGCCGGGAAAGGTCACGCTGGCCGTCTGCTTCGCAATCGTGCTGTTCTCCTTCACCCGGATTATGCAGCTCTCAAAGCCTGTGGAGTACAAGGCATAGCCGTGGAGGGAAGACACTGCGGAGACCACAGGGAGATTTACGGGATCCATGCCTGCGCCTGGATTCACAGGCGCATCAAGAATGGAGGTTTACCATGTTCTTTTACACCAGCTGTACGGTAATGGCGCTTGTGGCCTTTGTGATAACCATAACCGCTACCCTGTACCTTGCCATGTCCCTGAGATAAAGAAGCGGGCATATCCGCCTGCGGACCCGAAACCAGCGGTGCCGCGCTGCGCACCGCCAGCCCCATAGACCAATCCGCAGCGCAGAAACGAGGCAACGATATGACCGGACTACTGATCCTTCTGGCAGCCGCCCTTGCGGGGATTGGCTGCTACAACCTGTCCTGCGCCTGCGTGGACGTCCCCACGGCGCAGACATCCCGGATGATGATGCGCGCCAGGAAACAGACCGGCACCAGCAATGAAAAGCTTTTTGACGTGTACCTGACAAAGATCGCCGGGAAGCTGGCCCCGCTCCTCAGGCTGGACCCCATCAAGAGAGGGCAGCTCGCCCTGACGCTTTCCATCGCAGGCATCCCCCTGACGCCGGAATGCTACACCATGAAAGCCTTCCTGACTGCCTTTGCCACAGGGCTCCTGGGCATCCCCCTTTTCATGGCCATGCCGCTGATGGGGCTGCTGGTCATGGGGCTCGCCGTCACGCTGTGGTTCTCAACCTATTACAAGGCCTTCGACCTTGTAAAGAAGCGCCGGAAGCTCATCGAGGCGGAGCTGCCCCGCTTCGCGGCCAGCATCCAGCAGGGGCTCGCCACGGACAGGGACGTCCTGAAGCTCCTGGCCTCCTACCGCCGGATCGCCGGGCCGCACCTGGGGCAGGAGCTCGACACCACCGTGGCGGACATGCGCACGGGCAACTACGAAAGCGCCCTGCTCCGCTTCCAGAACCGGGTGGGCAGCACCATGCTCTCGGACATCGTGCGCGGCCTGGTGGGGACCCTGCGCGGGGACGACCAGCAGATGTACTTCCGGATGCTGGTGTTCGACATGCGCCAGATCGAGCAGAGCAACTTAAAGAAAGAGGCCGGCAGGCGCCCGAAGCAGATGCAGAAATATTCCATGATGATGCTCTTCTGCATCCTGCTGATCTATGTGGTCGTCCTCTCCGTGGAGGTCGTCGGCTCACTGGGGGCATTCTTTTAGGCCCCGTAGCAGACCCCATGCTCGCCAGCAAAGGAGGTGGTGCCTATCGCCATTGGAACGTAACCCGAAGACCCTGGACCGACACAGCTATGGAGGAAACCTATGAAAAGACTCGTGTCACTCCCCGCCCTGCTCCTCTATGGGGCAGCGGCAGCCACCACATTCATCATCATCAGAACAAGAAGGAGAAAAAACAACCATGCGTAAAGCAATCCAGACATTCAAGACCAAAGCGGCATGCACCGCAGCCCGCGCTGGGGCCATCCTGAAGGACGAGGCCGGCGACTTCTACATCTCCGACGGCGTGAAGATCATCATCGCCGTCGTCCTGGGGGCGCTCCTGCTGGCCGCCCTGACCAACATCTTCAACGGCACGGTCATCCCCCGCATCACGCAGGAGATCCAGCGCCTGTTCAACTAGCCGCGGCACAGGAAGGAGGTGCCCACCATGGACCCAGTGCTCAGCGTCAGCTACGCCACCATCGCAGGCTTCTTCGAGGCGGCGGAGGGCAACTACCGCAATGCCGTGTACGTCTCCTGCTCCTGCAGCTACAGGCGGGAGTCCGGATGCGGGGACTTCCTGTTCATACCGGGGCACGACTGCCGCCCCATCCTGCTCCCGCTCACAGACGCGGAGAAGTTCCTGGGCAGGGCGGTGGACCGGACGGAGTGCGCCTGCACCATGGACAGCCGGTGCTTCATCCGGCTCTACAGCAGGTGGCTGGAGCTTGCCACCGACTCCGCAGGGGACTGCCCCATCCAGCAGGTGCTCCACCTGATGAACCGGCCGCCGGGCCATCAGAGGATTATCCCCTGACCCACGGCCCCGCCAGGGGAAAAACTGGAAAAAACTGGAAAAATACTCGCAAATGACTTAAGGAAAGGCGCCTCCCCTATGGGAAACGCCTTTCCTTTCCACTAAAATATACTTATAGATTACTTAATCCATACGCAGGGCAGGCGGAAGCGTCATCACAAAGCGGGAAGCCTTTCCAGATATGGAGCCGGCACAGCAAAGGAGGGATATGAATGAAGCATAAGACTAAGGGCAGGCCTGCAAGAATCAAATGCCCCTACTGCGGCCGCAGCGCCGTGCTCAGGAAGGCATCCTACGACTACAGGGAAAAGGCGCTGGACGAATACCTCTACGTCTGCAGCGGCTACCCGGAGTGCAACTCCTATGTGGGCGTCCATGCCGGGACCATGCAGCCGAAGGGGACGCTGGCCAACGGGGACCTGCGCCACAAGCGGATCGAGACGCACCGGCTGTTCGACGCCATCTGGAAGAACGGCATCCTCTCCCGCAGCGATGCCTACCGCTGGATGCAGGACATCTTCGCCCTCCCCAGCTCCCAGGCGCACATCGGGCAGTTCTCCGACTACCGCTGCGACTGCCTGAAGGCGGAATGCATGAGGGTGCTTGAGAACAACCATGTAGAGATTGCCTGCTAAGGTGCAGGGGCCATTACAGCACACACAGAAAGGAACCGGGGTGAAGACATGAAGAGAATGAGCAGACAGGAAAAAGAACTGGCGGAGCGCCACCTCTACCTTGTAAGGGACACCGTGCTGGGCGCCATGTCCCTGAACGAGTCCATACAGGGCTTCGGGTACGACGACCTCTACCAGACCGGCTGCGAGGCGCTCTGCCACGCGGCCCAGAAATACCGGGCGGAGGGCGGGGCGTCCTTCCCCACCTTCGCGTCCGTGGTCATAAGGAACCGCCTCCTCTCCCACTGCAGGAAGGTGGCAAGGGTACAGAGGCCCCTGGAGTACATGGACGCGCCCCAGCCCTCCGGCTCCGGGCTGGCCTACGCGGACGCCATCCCGGATGACGGCTTCCACGGCATCTCGGACGCGGACACCTTCCTCCTGCTCTCCCAGGCGCAGGAACGCTGCTCCGGGACTACGAGGAAGGGCATCGAGGCGCTGGCGATGAAATGCCGGGGGCATACCGGCGTGGAGATCGCCACCCGGTACGGCGTCCGCCCGAACCATGTGGCGGCATGGATCTCCAGGGCCACGAAGATGCTGCGGGAGGAGAGGCTCACCGCATGAGGGAAAGACAACAGCATCCTGCAGAAGGGTGCTGAAGACAAAAGGAGGATACGATATGATGAGACTTTACACTGCCATCGGGAACTACCGTTTGAATGAAAAGGGGCTCCCCCTTGTGACCGCAGGCGGGCGGGACTGCGCACTGGACCCCCATGAACTACTCCTCTGGTCCAGCCTGGCATTCCGGATACTGACCTACCAGGAACTGCGGGCAGAGTTCTATGAAAAGGAGCAGGATCTGCACATCCTCGGGGAGCTGGACTTCGACCATTACCTGGACCGCCTCACCATGCGCAGGCTGGTGGCCTCCGGCAGGGACTGCACCGGCGTGGACGCCCTGTACGACCTCTTAGGGCACCTGTACGTCCAGCCCGCGCCCAACGGCATCGCCGTAAGGGCCGCCTCCTTCCTGAAGCTCGTCCTGGGCCGCAGGCTCCCCTTCCGCAAGGCCCTGGCCGTGTTCCACACCGAAAGGCTGGAGCCCATGGAGAGGCAGATCCTGGCACTGCTGCGCCATGAGATGCTGTCCACCGCGGAGCTGATCCAGTGCACG
>NZ_CAPDXS010000167.1:0-10380 GCF_948601915.1 uncultured Acetatifactor sp.
GGTGGATAAAGGGATTCGAACCCTTGGCCTCCAGAGCCACAATCTGGCGCGCTAACCAACTGCGCTATACCCACCACATCTTTCATGGAACCCTTGCCCGTACCAACAGACGGCCTAAACGTCCCCAACGTGCCCGAAGGGATTCGAACCCCCGACCCACGGCTTAGAAGGCCGTTGCTCTATCCAGCTGAGCTACGGACACATGTCGGCTGTCACACTCAAACCAACGAATCATATTTTAACGTATATTCTTTCGTTTGTCAACAGTTTTATCTCATACTCGCCAAATTTTTTTCGAAATTTTTTCGGCAAATTTCCCTTAAAGTTCCGGGGAAGGAAAATTTGCGCTTGAAAACCGCGGAGCGGAGAGTTATAATAGTCGTCAGACCCATTCTGCAGTTCACATTAAATCCAACAGGATTCTGCGGGAAACCGTTTACCATGCCAAGAATCATTACAGAGGAAAGAGAGGATATACCTATGCAGAAAGAACAGAATACACAGCCGGAGAACAAGATGGGCGTCATGCCTGTGGACAGGCTCCTGCTGTCCATGTCCCTGCCCATGATGATCTCCATGCTGGTGCAGGCGCTCTACAACATCGTGGACAGCATCTTCGTGTCCCGGGTCAACGAATACGCCCTGCGGGCGGTGTCGCTGGCCTTTCCCATCCAGAGCCTGATGATTGCCGTGGGCGTGGGCACTGCGGTGGGTATCAACTCCTTCCTGTCCAGGACGCTGGGGGAGGGGGAGCTCGAGAAAGCCAACCGGATTGCCGTCAATGGCGTATTTATCGAATTCGTGGGCTTCCTGGTGTTCGCCCTGATCGGTATCTTTGTGAGCCGGCCTTTTTTCGCCAGCCAGACCTCCATTCAGGAGGTGCAAGACTATGGGACGGTTTACCTGACCATCTGCTGCACGGCCAGCGTCGGCATCTTCATGCAGATGGCTTTCGAGCGGCTGCTCCAGTCCACGGGCAAGACGATTTATGCCATGATTACCCAGGGGGCGGGAGCCGTCACGAACCTGATCCTGGATCCGATTCTGATATTCGGTCTGCTTGGTTTCCCGGCCATGGGCGTGGCAGGGGCAGCGGCGGCGACGGTCATCGGGCAGATAGTGGCAGCGGCGCTGGCCATCGTGTTCAACCTGAAATACAATAAGGAGCTGCGCATATCCTTTCGCGGATTTAAGCCCGATATGGGCCTGATCGGGAATATCTATAAGGTGGGCATCCCCTCCATCGTCATGCAGGCAATCGGCTCTGTGATGACCTATGGCATGAACCTGATCCTGGAGGCCTACGGCGTGGCCCAGACGGTGTTCGGCATCTATTTCAAGCTCCAGAGCTTCATCTTCATGCCCGTGTTCGGCCTGAACAATGGCCTGGTGCCCATCATCGCCTACAATTTCGGCGCCGGGAAGCGGGAGCGCGTGGTGAAGGCCATGAAGAGCAGCATCATCTATGCCGTGTGCATCATGCTGGCGGGGCTGGCGGCCATGGAGCTGTTCCCCGGGCAGCTGATAGGCATGTTCGATGCGGACGCGGCCTCCGCGGACCTTCTGGTGATAGGGATTCCGGCCCTACGGACAATCTGCCTGAGCTTTGTCTTTGCCGGGTACTGTATCGTGGTGGGCAGCGTGTTCCAGGCCCTGGGGAACGGCGTGTACAGCATGTGCGTCTCCATCGCAAGGCAGCTTTGCGTGCTGCTGCCGGTGGCGTGGCTGTTCTCCTTAAGCGGCAACGTGAACCTGATATGGTGGGCCTTCCCCATCGCCGAGCTGGTGAGCTTAGGCCTGAGCACCTTTTTCCTGGTGCGGATCAATAAACGGATCATCCGGCATATCGGGGAAAAGCATCCCGGAGAGGATGTTCCAGAGGCATCAAAGTAGCAAAAGCCATGGGGGAGAGCGCAGCTTTCTCAGGGCTTATGGGCAATCGAAAAATCCGGCGGAAAAACTGCCGCAAAAAAATCTCATGAGATGTAGGCGGCGGCTTGACAAGAGGCCCGGATAGTATGTATAATCGATATAGTTGCTGCAGGATTTCGGCCTACGGCAGCGCTATGCGGATATGGCGGAATTGGCAGACGCGCCAGATTTAGGTTCTGGTGTCCCCCGACGTGCAGGTTCAAGTCCTGTTATCCGCAGGAGACGAGGAAAGCCGCCCTTCCGGCCAAGGAGCAGGGCGGCTTGCTTTTTTATAAGAGGCTGGAAATATGGATGTTGAGATTCCCATAAATGCAAACGGGAATTTCATCATCAAAACGGTACTGACAAGTGGCTTTTTCATTCTCAAAGTCATATACATTGACGATGCGTGTGGTTGGGTTTATAATCCAGTATTCCCGAACGCCCGCAGTGCGATATTTAAAGAGTTTGATGCCGTAATCCATCTGCTGGGTTGAGGGTGATACGATTTCAATAATCCAATCGGGAGCTCCGTTGCATCCTTTGTCATTCAGCTTGTCTTTATCGCATATCACTGAAATGTCGGGTTCGACATAGTTTCGGTCATCTTCATTTAGGAAGACGGCGAATGGAGCAGGGAGGACTTCACAGTCTCCACCGTGATTTTTTATATACCGGTGGATAACAGCGGACAGCTCCATGACTAATTTCTGGTGCCTGAAATTCGGCGGGGCCATCATGTACAGATGGCCGTCGATCAGTTCTGCCCTCTGTCCCTCCGGCAGGGCGTAGATATCGTCTATCGTATAGATCCTTTCGTGTGCAAATGCCACCTGGCTCTCCTTTCTCCTTTCAGAATTCACTGCTGCCTGCGCCCTATGACTGCAGTGCCATATAGGAATTGTGGTATTCCTGGCGGTAGGTGACGTCCTCGTCGAACCAGGCCGGGGGCAGGAAGGATTCGGCGGCCTCCCTGCTTCCGAACTCCACCTCGGCCATGACCAGGGGCGCGAAGGGCGGGTCGAAGATGTCCAGCTCAATGGTCAGGGAATAGTCCGAAGGCGGACAGGGGATGCCGGGCCGCCCTCGGAAGCCCGGGTTGGGCAGGGGGATCAGGTACCGTTTCTTGGAGATGATCTTGCCGTCCGCCTTGCCGCGCAGATGGTAATAGGCTTCCCTGTTCAGGGGCAGATTGCTCTCCTCCCTGGCCATCATGCCGCTTCCCTTGTAGGTCAGGTAGTACTCGTCGTCCTCCTTGCGGACCCGCACCACGGGCGACGCATTCAAATAAGCCTGCTCGATATGGCGGAAGGGGTAGCTTTCCAGATCGGCGGGCAATTCCTTGATGGTGAATTTGCGCTCTATTTCCATAGTCTTTCCTTTCTCTCTGTCATTTTCCGAATCGGGCACAGCCTGGCGTCTATGGCGGCAGAGAATCATTTTGCCCGTAAATCGACGGAACTGTAACTTAATCATAACACATTTTCGAAAAATTCTAAAGCGCTAATTGAAATATTTGACAACAATGTGTATACTGAAAATAAATAATTTATACTGCATAACGCTGAATGCTGCCTAATGTAATCATGCGATTGAACCAGTCAGCGTTATGCAGTCTGGTTTCATGGCAAGTGAAAGCGTTAAGCAGTATAAATAAATAATCTTATGGAAGAGAGGTTGACGGAAATGAAAAAGATAGCGGTTTTCTTCGGGACAGGCTATGAGGAGATCGAGGCGCTGACAGTGGTGGACATCTGCCGCAGGTGCGGGCTGGAGGTGGAGACGGTGTCGGTGATGGAGCAGCAGGAGGTCACAGGCTCCCACGGCATCCCTGTCCGGATGGACAAAATGTACGGGGAGGCGGATTTTTCGGAGTATGACATGCTGGTGCTGCCTGGGGGCATGCCGGGCACGAAGCACCTGGAGGCCCACGGGGGGCTCATGGAGCAGGTGGACGCTTTTCATGCCGCGGGGAAATACATTGCGGCCATCTGCGCCGCCCCCAGCATCTTTGGGCACAGGGGAATCCTGAAGGGCAGGAGGGCCTGCTGTTACCCCGGCTTTGAGAGCCATCTGGAGGGCGCCCAGGTCACGGAGGGCCCGGTGGAGATTTCGGATCATGTGGTCACCTCACGGGGCATGGGGACGGCCATGGATTTCGCCCTGGCCATCGCAGGCATCTTCTGCGGCCCTGAGAAGGCCCGGGAGATGGCAGGGAATATCGTATACGGAAAGGCGGAGTGAGCGGGTGAGAATATGATGAAGGAATATCAAAAGTGCGCGAAGGAACTGCTGGAGTTCATCGAGAAGAGCCCTACCGCTTTCCAGACAGTGGCGAACCTGAAGGAAGTGTTCGCCGGACTGGGCTTCTGGGAGCTGAAGGAGACGGAGAAGTGGGAGACGGAACCCGGGCAGGGATATTATGTGACCAGGAACGATTCCTCCCTGATCGCTTTCCGCATGCCCCAGACGGACACGCCGAAGGGCTTCCACATCTCGGCAGCCCATGGGGATTCCCCTGCGTTCAAGGTGAAAGAGGCCCCGGAGATGGCCGTGGAGGCCGCCTATCTGAAGCTGAACACGGAAAAGTACGGCGGCATGATTCTGTCCACATGGCTGGACAGGCCCCTGTCCGTGGCGGGGCGGGTGATCGTAAGGGGAAAGGCGGGGATGGAGACCAGGCTGGTGAACATCGAGAAGGATCTGTGCGTGATCCCCAATGTGGCCATCCATATGAACCGCGAGATGAACAAGGGGGTGGAATATAATCCCCAGATGGATATGCTTCCTCTCTACGGGGAGTGCGGCAGCGCGAAAAAGAGCAGCCCCTTGCTGAGGCGCGTGGCAAAGGCCGTGGGCGTGAAGCAGGAGGATATCCTGGGCCACGACCTGTTCCTTTATGTCAGGGACAGGGGCAGGGTATTCGGGGAGGGAGGGGAGTTCCTGCTCTCCCCCAGGCTGGACGATCTGCAGTGCGTGTACGCCTCCGCCAAGGGGTTTGCGGAGAGCGCGCCGGTGGACTACATAAATGTCTGCGCCATATTCGACAACGAGGAGGTGGGGAGCGGCACCAAGCAGGGAGCGGATTCCACCTTCCTGGAGGATACGCTGTGGCGGATCGGGGAGGGCATGGGGCTTGACAGGGGCGGCGTCCTGCGCCTGATAGCGGACAGCTTCCTGATATCCGCGGACAATGCCCATGCGGTGCACCCCAACCACCCGGAGAAGGCGGATCCCACCAACCGGCCTTACCTGAACAGGGGGCTCGTCATCAAATTCCACGGAAGCCAGCGGTATGCCACGGACGGCGTGTCGGCGGCCAGGATGCGGAGCATCTGCGAGAAGGCCAAGGTGCCCTGCCAGGCCTATGCCAACCGCTCGGACATCCCCGGCGGCGGGACATTGGGCAATGTCTCCACCTCCCATGTGTCCCTGTCCACAGTGGACATCGGCCTGCCCCAGCTGGCCATGCACTCCGCGGTGGAGACTGCGGGAGTGAAGGACACGAAGTACGCCGTGGAGGCCTTCAAGGCGTTCTTTGGAGAATAATGCCCGGGGCCGGGGGATGCCGCGTTACCTGCGCTTGGCAGCGATGGGTGGAACAGGAGGTGGAGCGGGCGGTTCTGGCGATGCCGCATTACCTGCGGGTGGCAGCGATGTCCACGGAGAAGGTGTCGCCCGTGGTGTCGTCCTCAAAGGATTCCAGGTAGGAGACAGTGAACTCCGTGTCTCCGGCAGGCACCTCGAACAGGAGGAGCCCGGTGAGGCTTTCGCCTTTCTCCAGAGCGTACTCTGAGGGCAGAAGGGTCTCCCGGGCGGCCTCCGGAATTTCCAGGTCTTCGTAGGAAGTGATGGGATAGTCGTAGATTTGTTCCTCGCCGGCATTGTCGGCGTAGAGCACGACGAAGTCCCAGTCGAACATGGTGATGCCCTCCTGAAAGGTGTTCTTGACGGTGACCTCCGCCGCCAGCAGGTCGTAGCCCGGGGTGGGGATGTAGCCCTCATATCTGCTGCAGGTATAGGCTTCATTCAGGGTGAAGTCGAAAAAGTAAGTGCGCATGGTATCGCCTGCCGCGCCCTGGGCATAGCCCTCCTTGGGGAGGACGATGGAGCCGGAGGAGCCGCAGGCTGCCAGCAGCAGGGCCGAGAATGTGATGAGCAGGAGGGACGCGATCCGTTTCTTCATGATGATCTCCATTCCGCCGCCCTCTGGCGGGCGGCATATATCGTGCGATACTTGCTTTATATGTTAGGTATGTTAGCATATCTATAGAAGAAAGACAAGTGGAAAGACAGGCCGTGGAAGAAAATTCAAAAAAGGAATTGACTTTTTGCGCATATGGTGTTAATATATTTTTTGTGCAGTGCATATGCGGAAGTGTCGGAACTGGCAGACGAGCAAGACTAAGGATCTTGTGGCAGCAATGTCGTGTGGGTTCAAGTCCCATCTTCCGCATTGGATAGCGATAAGTCTTGCGAGAGCAGGGTTTATCGTTATTTTTGTTTTGAGGGCAGAATGGCCGTGGATAAGAGGGTAAGGGTGATATGGACATAAAAAGGCAGTGGAAGAGTGCAAAGATATGGCGGAGGGGAATCTGTGCGTTCGCGGGGACTTACGGGGTCTGCTATCTGTGGAGCATAGCGGGGATTATCCATGCGTCCTTTTCGGTGCTCAGCGCGCCTGTGATGCTCCTGCTGTTCGGGCTGCTGGGCCGGACGGAGAGGCAGCTGGGGGAGATGGCGGACAAAAGGCTGCTGTGGCGCAGGGTCAGGTATGGGGCCATGGTCAGCTTCCTGTTTTCCGTTGCCATGATCATGGGATACCAGCTTCAGAATTTCGGCATGACCGGAGCCGGAGTGAGGGGAAAGCTCCTGATCCTGCTGCGGGGCGGATGTCTGGGAATAGCCGTGTTCCCGTTTACAAATATGCTGTTTTCCGCTGCTGAGAGGATTCCTTTGCGGGGGCCGGTGCAGGAGGGGCAGGGAAAATGGAAATCCGGGAAGGTCTTCGGCATCAGCGCGGCCGCCGTATTTTTATGCCTGGTTCCGGTGTGGCTGGCCTATTATCCGGTCATCATGTCCTATGACTTCCACAGGCAGCTGGACGAGGCCTCGAAAGGGTTCACCTGGTTCTGGCCCTACCAGCCCATCGCCCACACATGGCTAATCTGGCTGTTCCTTCGGCTGGGGCGGCTCCTGGGGGACCTTCAGGCAGGGATGGCCTGTATGGCGCTGTTCCAGATGCTGGTCTATTCGCTGGCGGCGGGATATGCCTGCGCGTTCCTGTACCGTATCCTGCGCAGACCCTGGACAGTGGCGGCAGGGATCCTGTTCTTCGGCGTGTTCCCGCTGAATTCCGTGCTGGCGCTCTGCGCCACCAAGGATGTGCTGTTCGGCACATTTTTTCTGCTGTTCGTCCTGCTTCTGGGGGAATGCTTTTTCTTCAGCCGGGGGAAGCGGCGGATTGCGCTTTCCGTCCTGCTGGTGGCGGAGGGCTGCCTGATGATGCAGTTTCGCAACAACTGTATCTACGCAGTGGCGGCATTCGGCGTATGCTGGGTCCTGGCGGCGGGAAAGGAGAGGCTGCGGGTGCTCCTGCTGTGCGTCCTGCTGGTGGCGGGAGGGAAGGGGACCGAGAAGGCGATCAGGGCCGCTATCGGCACAGAGATGGAAATCGCGAAGGTGGAAATGTTCAGCGTGCCCATTCAGCAGTTCGCCAGGGTGGGATACTACCACGGGGAAGGGCTGGACGAGGAGACATGGCAGACGCTGAACCATTATGTCCCGCATGAATACTGGGCGAATTATTATCCCCCCATTTCGGACGGGGTGAAGGGGAATGTGGCGGTGACCACGTTCGGCGGGGCCTGGGAGGGGCATATGGGACAGCTGCTGGCGGACTGGTTCCGCCTGGGCATCCGCTATCCCAACGAATATCTGGACGCGTTCCTGGAGCTGACGAGAGGGTACTGGTTCCCGGACGACAGGTCGTATGCGGAATGCCTGGGATATGGCACGGAGGGGCGGCTGGGCACGGTCTACACCCAAAATATCGGCTTTCTGGAGGATGGCACGGAGATCCTCCATGAGTCGAAGCTCCCGTGGCTGGAAGAGCAGCTGGAAAAGGTCGTCAGCGGGAATGCGTATTACGACTGGCCGGTCATATCTTTGCTGTTCAAGAGCGCCTTCTACTTCTGGGCCCTTTTTCTGGTATGGCTTGCGTTCCTGTACCGGCGGCAGAGAAAGCAGGCTGTACTCTGCCTGTTTCCGCTGCTCTACATGGGGACGCTGCTGCTGGGGCCTGTGGTCCAGATGCGGTATGTATTTCCCTTCATCCAGTCGCTGCCTGTGCTGGCGGGGCTGCTTTTGATAAACGGGGAACGGGGGTCTTATGCTGATATTGAATGATGTGCTGTTCTGGGCAGGGGCGATCCTCAGCGTGATAAGCGCGTACAGGATGTGCCTGTCAGAAAGAAAGCAGGGCTATAAGGCCGTAGAACTGCATATTTCCCCGAGGGCCTTTCGGATCCTGCTGGCCCTGGCGGTGCTCACGGCGGTAGCTGTCAGGATTTACCGGTTCGGCCTGGTTCCGGGGGGCTTCAACCAGGACGGGGCCATGGCGGCGGTGGATGGGAAAGCGCTTGCGGAATACGGGACGGACCGGTTCGGGATGCGCCTTCCCGTGCATTTGACCGCGTGGGGCTATGGACAGATGAGCGCCCTGCTCTCCTACCTGATGGCTCCGTTTATCGGTCTGTTCGGCCTGTCAGCCTGTACGGCCAGGCTGCCGCTGCTGCTCGTCAGCCTGGCAGGGCTTGGCTGTTTGTACGGATTCGTCAGGGACGCCTTTGGCAAAAATGCGGCGTTGATTGTGCTCTGGTTCGCGGCGATCAACCCGTGGCATATCCTCCAGAGCCGCTGGGCGCTGGACTGCAATCTGTATTCCCACTTTTTCATGGCGGGGGTGTTCCTGCTGAACAGGGCCTTCCTGGGAGGGAAGCGGCGGCGATATCTGCTGGCGTCCATGGCGGCGTTCGGGCTGTGCATGTACTGCTACGGGGTCTCCATCTACACGATGCCGGTGTTCCTGCTGGCTTCCTGCATCTATCTGCTGGCGTCCGGGAAGGTGTCCCCGGCGGATGTGCTGCTGTCGGCTGCGGTCTATCTGCTGGTGGCATGGCCTTTTATCGCTGTCATGGCCATCAACTTCTTCCGGTGGGATACGGTGGAGACGCCCCTGTTCACGCTGCCCTTTTTCCCGGACAGCGTGCGCTCCGGCGACATCCTGTTCTTCTCGCCGGACATCCTTTCCCAGCTGGGGGAGAATATCAGGGCGCTGCTTCGGGTCACGGTCCTGCAGGGCAAGGACCTGCCGTGGAATGACGTGCAGGATTTCGGGACGATGTATCTTTTTTCCGCCCCTTTCGCCGCCCTGGGGCTATTCGGGCTGTGGCGCAGGCTGCGGGGGGAGACGGGCGCGGCCATCCTGGGCATCTTCCTGGGAACCGGCATTTGGTGCGGGATTGCCACCAATACCGTCAATGTGAACCGCTTGAACATCATCTATTATCCGATCATGATTCTGACGGGATACGGCATCTATGAGGTCGTCCGCAGCATACGCCTGCCGCAGCTGAAGCTCGGCATGGCCACAGCCTACGCGGGGGCGTTCCTCCTGTTCGTGAACATGTACTTCACCGGCTATGCGGAGGAGATGGAGGGGCATTTCCGCAGGGATTTCGGGGAAGCGGTCTCCTCCCTGAAAGGGAGCGGAGCGGAGAAGTTCTATATCACGGTGGGCACAGGGCAGCACACAGCGCTCACCGAAATCCTGACTTTGTTCTGGTGCGATGTGGACGCGGCGTATTTTCAGGGGAAGAGCGTGCCGGAGGGCGGGCTGCCCTACCGGGAAAGGTATATCTATCATGAGATATATGACATTGCCGTTGACTTCGCGGAAGACGCTGTCTATGTCATCGTGGCTGAGGAGCTGCCCCTTTTCGACGGGGACCGGTATGCCTTCCGGCAGTTCGGCCGGTACTATGTGGTCACGAGGAAGGGGGACGGCGGCGGGTCATAGCGTTAAGCAGGGCCGCTTACCCTGCCGGGACAGGGCATCCACGGGACTCCATGAGGCGCTGCGGAGCCTGCCGGAGCCTGACGTAAAAGGGCAGGCAGCGGAGCCTGGAACCGGGCAGGGAATAAGGACATATAATGATAGGGAGCTACGGGCTCCCTGTTTTTAATGTCGATATACAGAAAGGAGCAGACTATGAGAATTAACGTACATGCCGGGCACAATGCGGACGGAAGGACGGCCTGTGGAGCCATAGGCTTCATCAGGGAGTCCACCGAGGCCAGGAGGGTGAAGGACGCGGTGGCCTGGATGCTGCGGCAGCAGGGACATACGGTGTATGACTGCACGGTGGACGATGCGGCAGGGGTATCTGCAAATCTCCGGGAGATTGT
>NZ_CAPDXS010000168.1:0-10315 GCF_948601915.1 uncultured Acetatifactor sp.
TGAGGGGATATAAGAGGAAACAGCAGCAGGCCGTGTCATTCCGGAGCTTCGAGAGCATCGAGGATCTCTGTGGGTGCATGAGCATGCTTGTTATGATGCGCCAGGAAGAAGGGCTCAATTTATTTGACAGGGTATCGCAGATATTTGGATAAAGAAACCGATGGCTCCGACTGAGAACAGTCTATACCATCGGTTTCTTTCAGTCAAGCCGACGTGTGAACAGTAACATACAATTAAATTGGCATTAAATTGGCACGCTTTTGCTCTTTCCCCGCAAATCCACATATGTTATACTTGCTACAGTCAAAACGTGCGTCTGAAAGACACACTACGATACAGCCGTTTCCCGATTCCGGAAGCGGCTGTTTTCATTAGAAAGGTGGTGATTTTACTTTGTCAAATGAAAACTGCGGGGATCCTTGTATTATTACTATCGGCAATCCCCTGCGCAAATCTGCTTACAGTACAACCAATCAGGCATGGCTTTTGAAAAAGTCCTATTCATCTTTAAGGAAGCCCTCTGATATGGCAGGACCACTAAAAAACCAACGTGGCGAAGCCAACTATTTCAGCACGGTGGTATTCATCTTCATTACTGCCCTGCTGCTGGCCTTCATCATCGACCTGTTTGGTATCATCTCCACCAAGCAGCAGCTCGACCACTGCGCCGATCAGATGGTGAAGCAGATTCAACTCTCTGGCGGCACAAATGCTGAGACGGATGCCTTGTTCCAATTCCTCTGTTCGCAGATAAACGGAGCAAATAACCTTTCCTACAGCATTGATGCCTCCTACAAATCCCCTCCCCCGGGCGGCATGAGCCGAGCCATCCAGCTGGGCACCCCCTTCTACATCACCATCACAGGAGACGCAAAACTAGGCGGCTTCTGGAATTTCAATCTGATCAACATCCGGATTGTCTCAAGAGGTGCAGGTGTCAGCGAACATTATTGGAAGTGAGGGGAATGATAAACATGAGAAGAACATTACACTACAGACACACGGCACTAAAACCAGACCACTGCTACCCAAAAAAGCAAAAGCATGGGAAAGCAGCAAAACTGCTCCGCAGCCAACAGGGCGACATCTCCATCTATACCTGCTTCTTTATCGTAGGAACCGTGATGCTGGTCTCCTTCCTGCTGCTGTACGCCTCCATCCGCATCACCTGCATTAACATCCGCAACGGTGCCAAGATGGAGCTGAACAACCTCAGTGCAAGCATTTATGCGGACACCTTCCGCTCCCAGAGAGAAACCAACTTTAGCGAGTACCTGAACACCCTCTATTCCGACAGCAGCTATGTGTCCATGCTGGAGGAGACCGTGGCGGACGGCCTGGCTAACAAAGTGCCGCTCTCCACAAATGACTATGCCATCCGTAACATCCAACTCCGGTTCCGTGTCTCCGGCAGCCGTGTAGAATATACCTTTTCCTGCGATGTAGAATTCTTCATTCGGATGTTTGGGCGACAATACCCCACCATTACGCGGCGCATAGAGTTGACCGGGTTCCACAACACAAAATTTTAAAAAAATATTTCAGAATTTGTTGAAAAGCAACCCGCAAATTCGTATAGGTAATATAAAGAGCCAAAAAGGAGGACAACACCATGAAAAAGAACATCTTCAAATCGAAAGCTTTCCCCGCAGCCGCCCTCTCCGCTGCCTGCATCGGCATCCTCGCCGCCACATTTTTTATTGGCCGGGAAGATAAGGCCGACTTCCAACCGGAAGACCCCACACCCGGCCCCATTACCCAGGAATGGCAGGAGACCCCCTCCCCCACTGTTCCTGACAGCTCCCAGACAACGTCCGTCCCCACCGGGAACAACGTAAGCCCCGCCAACACCCCTTCCGCCATTCAGGAACAGCATCAACATGATATTCTGGAGTCCTATCCGAAAGTGACGGGAGAAACAGAGCAGCTGGTGACCATTGACTTCACCCCGGAAACGGAAGAACTGCAACCGGAACCTCCGGAAATACCTACAGCTGAAGCGGATGCCACAAACCCCGAACAGCCTCCCGCCTATACATCGGAGGAACTGGAGCCTGCGTCCACTGCACCGCCTACACAGCCCAATACCCCCGCCGCAGGAGCATCAAACGGAAACGGCGCCGTATATGACCCCGTCTTCGGTTGGGTAGTCCCCAGCACAGCAGATCAGAACACCATGGACAGCTCCGGCGACCCGGACAAAATGGTGGGAAACATGTAAAACGGCAGAATACTATACATAAAACTGAATATTGAGAAAACGGAAGCTGCCTTTCCCTTGGCAGCTTTCTTTTATGCCATTCAAAATAACAGAAAAGGAGCGTGATACTATCTTGAAACGGTTTATTTCCCTATTCCTCACCCTGGTCCTGCTGCTCTGCCTCCCCACCACCACGGCCCGAGCCACCGGGAATGGCAACATGAACACAGGGGGCGGCGGCATGGGACAGGGAACCTCACAGAACAAATGGATCCCCGGAAATGACGGCGTGCGCATCACCGTCATCGACACAGAAAGCGGCGCTGCTGCCTCCATCCCAATGGACTTTTCCAACCAGGCTCAGACAGGCGGTATCCTCCACTTTGGCAAGGTCAGCAAACTGCAGTACCGGAACGGCACCAGCCTACAGCTGCAGACCGGCGGCTCCTATGGCTGCATCCAACCTGCCAACCCCATGCCCACCATCGTCAGTTCCACGGGCAGGAACAACATTGAGTCCATCAAGCGCTACTTCTGTAGCGAATATGCCTGCATGATGGTGGCGGAGGCTGCCGGGATGGATTATGACACCATGATTTCCGGCAGGTACAAACTGATGGTAGAACCCATAGCCTACTTCACCCACAACGGCCAATATTACTGTATGACTGCCACGGAAGCTGCCCTCTACGACCAACTTTCCGGAGGGGCACTGCGCACCACCATGCCCTCCTTGACCCACAAGAACCTGCCCCTCTCCATATTTCTGGAACATAGCGATCTGGGGATTGGCGCATGGGCAGGCAACACCAACGGCACACAGTCAAACACAGACATCATAAACAGTCTGGGTGTGGGCATCATCTGGTTCAATGACCCTCCTGCCTCGGATGACCCGGGCGGCGGCTCCCCCGGAGGCGGCATCGCCCTGCCCGATTCGGACTACCGGGTGGACACGGATGTTATCACGGCTATTACCCTATATACAGATATGGATCTCACCCCGGACAATCCCGCCACTGTGACCTTCCACATTCTGGGGACGGCCTATCAGGTCAACAACATTGTCATCCCCAAAGACGACTGCCAGCTGGTCTGGGTCAAATGGCACACGCCGGCCACGCCCCAGAACGTGAACATCACTGTCACCGTCAACAGAGGAACTCTCTCCAGGGACACCATCACTGCCAGGATTGTTGACTTAAGCGAGCGCATTCCGCCCGACCCCTTGGCAACGGACACTTACCCCGGATACACCGTGCCGCCCCTGCCGCCAAACCCCGAAAAGCTTTCTGCCAACTGGGGCGTGTGGAGCTGCAGATGGGTTCCCAACTGGCAGTGGCATGCGGACTGGAAATGGCATGAAAACATGCAGTGGCATTCCAACATGCAGTGGCATGCTACAGAATGCACGGAAGCCTGCCCCAGACGGTGCGAGGGCGGCCACGGCGAATGGAGAGACGAGGGAGAATGGCAGGACGACGGCCAATGGGTAGACGAGGGAGAATGGGAAGATGACGGAGAATGGGAATACAGTTACACCGGCTACTATGCCTCCCTCTCCGGCACCATGGCGCTGCTGCCTGACGACATCGTTCCCACCGCAAACGGCAAAGACATGAAAAGCGGCTACGGCGTGAAGACCGAGGTAAGGGCATCTCTCTCCACCAATGCAACCTCCGGGCATTGCACCACTCCCCAGACCGCCCTCGCCACCTTCCCGGAGTTCCAGTACAAGACCTACCTGCGGCTCCTGCAACGCGTCTCCGGCGGACACAATGCGAAGTTCACCTTCCGCCCCAACGAGTTCTCCACCTACCGGCGAAACGTCCACTTCACGCCCGTATGGATGCCGGACAATACGAACTACACGGTATACACGCAGGTATGGGACACCTGGACACCTGACGGGATGCTGTCGGTGAACGTCAGCGACCACACCACCATCCACCAGTCCGTCTTTGACGACTGGTATACCAACCGTGAGTAGCCTTATGGCCGCCATCTATGCTTACAAGCTGCTGGTCTTTGCCTGCATCGCCGGATTCGCGGCACACGACCTGCGCACGAGACGGGTGCCGGACAGGGTGCTGCTGCTCTTCTGCCCTGTTGCCCTGACGGCTCCGTTCCTGAACGCATTGCTTACCAGCCAGACAGCAGATTCATTTATCGCACCGGGCAGGGCAGACTGCATGGGCAAGGCTCTGGCAAATATATCTTCAGAAGAAGCCAGAATGTCCCTGTCTCGGTTCCTACAGGCACTCCCACCTGCTTTCCTATATTCGCTGGCAGGAGCAGCAACGGGCTTCCTAATCCTATTTGCGGCTGCCATGGCATCCCCAGACGGTTGCGGTATCGGAGGCGGCGACATCAAGCTGGCAGCTGCAATGGGCTTTATCCATGGCCCCTCCCACATGATGGCCATCCTGTTGGCCGCCTCTGGGTTAGCTGTTGCTGCCACCTTAATCGTGGACCATAGAAATAAGCGTACCAATACAAATAAAATGCTATCCCTGCCGTTTGTCCCTTTCCTTGCAGCCGGCAGCCTTATAGCCACCATGGCCGCAGCCCTATAGCTGCACAGCAGACCGGCGGAAAACACACACCGTTGCCGGAACACAATCTCCATCCACCAAAGAACCGCCATACCGGCCAAAACATAACCCATCCAAATACAGAACAGGAGTGAATATAACCATGAAACTGAACAACCGCTTTATCTTCGGCCTGCTGAGCCTCCTGCTGGCAGCCGTCACCGCCTTTGTTGCCCTGCCCGTCATCGCAAGGCAGACCAATGGCAAGACAGAAGTTGTCCGCGTCACCGCCCCCATCCTGAAAGGGGAGACTGTCAGCGCAGACAACACCGAGACCGTAGAGGTGGGCAGCTACAACCTCCCCTCCGGCACCGCCCGCTCCCTGGACGATGTAAAAGGGCTTTACGCCACAGCGGACCTCTTCCCGGGGGACTATATACTCCCCGCCAAAGTCAGCCCCGTCCCCATATCCTCCGATACTGCGCTGAACAGCATCCCCTCCGGCAAGGTGGCCATCTCCCTGACTATACAGACCCTTGCCGCCGGCCTGTCCGACAAGCTGCAGCCCGGGGACATCATCCGCATCTACCACTTCCTTGACGCGGCGGCTGAAGTTCCCGAACTGCGCTTCGTAAGAGTCCTCTCCGTAACCGACTCCGGCGGAGTGAACGTGGACAACACAAAAGAGCCGTTGGAAGACGAGGAGAAAAAACAATCCGCCACCATCACCGTGCTGGCAAGCCCGGAACAGGCCCGCACCATCACCCTTCTGGAGAATGACGGCATCGCCCATGTTGCCCTGGTCAGCCGGGGGAATGAAAAGCTTGCAGCGGAACTGCTAGCAGAGCAGGAACACACCCTTCAGGAAATCTATTTCCCGGAGACGCTGCTGCCGGAAGAAGGGACTGATGCCCCTGCTGATGATACAGATTCGGAAAGTACCAGGGACAGCGAAGCAGAAACCAACAACAATGCCGATGCTTCCGGCAATGCAGGAACCCCTCCTGCCGCTGGTGACTCAGATACAGATAATGACGGCAGTCCTGATTCCTCCGAATCACCTGCTGACAACGCTGCTTCCAGCTCTGACCGAGAGCATAAATCATAAGTCCAGCCAGAAAATAACAAGAGTAAACAAAATACCATCTGCACATCCATCACCCATATTGATTTATGGATACATACTTTACGTGTAAAACAGTCACGAATACCGGGTGCAGGACCAACAGATGCGAACTGAAACCAGGAGGAATCCCAATGTCCAAAACGATTACAGTCTGGGGCAGCCCCGGCAGCGGCAAGTCCATGTTCTGCTGCATCCTCGCCAAGGCGCTGACCCGCAATAAGCAGAAATCCATCGTCATCAATGCCGACCCCGGCACCCCCATGCTTCCGGTGTGGCTCCCGGAGCAGGCGGCAGGGGCAGAAGCCTCCATAGGGCAGGTCTTAAGCAGTGTGGAGATTGACACCTCCCTGATTGCCAGCCATGTGACCGTGCTGAAGAACTACCCTTTCATCGGCCTCATGGGCTACAGCGCCGGTGAGAACCCCTTAAGCTACCCGGATACCGACTACCGGATGGCCCTGCAGCTCATATCCGCCGCCGGGAGCCTGGTGGACTACCTGATACTGGACTGCAGCCCCGCCATGACCAATGTGTTCACCCCCGCCGCCATCGAGTCCGGCGATCTGGTCATCCGCATCCTGACCCCCGACCTGAAAGGCATCAACTACCTGAAGGCCCACCAGCCCCTGCTTGCAGACAGCCGTTTCCACTATGACAGGCACATGACCTTCGCCGGCATGGCAAGGCCCTTCCACGCCTTTGACGAGATGGGATACATCATCGGCGGCTTTGACGGCCTGCTTCCCTATGGTAAGGAAATCGACCGCTGCGCCACCGAGGGCGGCATGTTCCAGGCGGTGAAATACTGCAACTCCAAATACACCGCATCCCTGAACAAGGTACTGGACACACTGGAGCAGATGGAGGCTGCAGAGCGGGAGGAGGGCTGGCCGGAAGAAGATTTACTGGAGGAAGAAAGGGAGCCTGGCGGCACCGACTCCTATGGAAGCGACCCGGACGCATATGAAACCAGTGGAAGCGCACCGGAAGATTTTTATGGAGATGACAGCTCATTTCCCCGAAGACGGAAAAAGAACCGAAAACCGCCACATGAGGACAGGACCGTCAGATACAGCAGCCACCGGAACCAGAAAGAACCGGAGCCTGACTGGCAGGAGAAAGAAAGCGGGCTTGGCTATGACGCTGCCGGTTCCGGATACGAAGACTGGGAGGAGGAGGATACGGACGAGCCATGAACAACCTGAACGACATCTTCTTTACACCTGCAGAGAACAGCGGCATGACCTACGACCAGATACTGGAGGACGTGCAGCGTTACTTCTCCGAGAACCATGCCTCCACCATAGCAGGCGCCGGGGACGGGGACTCACAGCGGGCCTCCTCCGTCCTGAAAGAGCTGATGGCGCAGTACCTTGTCAGACGGAAATATTCCCTTCAGGGCTGCACTACCAAGGAGCTTTGCGCCAAACTTTATGAAGACATGGCCGGCTACTCCTTTTTAAAGAAATGGATCTACGCCCCGGACGTGGAGGAGGTGAACATCAATGCCTACAACGACATCGAGGTCATCATGAGCAGCGGGCGCAGCATCAAGATACCCGAAAGGTTCTCCTCCCCGCAGCACGCTATAGACGTAGTCAGGCGCATGCTGAACGCCTGCGGCATGGTCATTGACGACACCATGCCCTCGGTAATCGGGTTCCTTGACCGGAACATCCGTATCTCCGTGGACAAGACCCCCATCGTGGACGCGGACGTTGGAGTGAACGCCTCCATCCGTATCGTGAACCAGCAGACCGTATCCGAGGAGAAGCTCCTGGAATCCGGCAGCGCCACGGCAGAGATGCTCCACTTCCTCACCGCCTGCATCCGCTACGGCGTATCGGTGTGCATCGCAGGCTCCACCGGCTCCGGCAAGACCACCATCATGGCATGGCTCCTGTCCAATGTCCCCAACAACCGCCGCCTCATCACCATCGAGGAGGGCAGCCGGGAATTCGACCTGGTAAAGAGGGACGGGAACGGGAACATTTTGAACTCCGTGGTGCACCTGCTCACCCGCCCCCACGAGAACCCCTCCATGGACATCGACCAGGACTTCCTTCTGGAAAGGGTCCTGCGCAAGCACCCGGACGTCATCGGCGTGGGGGAGATGCGCTCCGCGGCGGAGAGCCTGTCGGCGGCGGAAAGCTCCCGGACGGGGCATACCGTGGTGACCACCATCCACTCCAACTCCTGCGAGAGCACCTACCGCAGGATGATGACTCTGGCAAAGCGGAAATACGCCATGGACGACTCCATCCTCATGCAGATCATGGTGGAAGCCTACCCGGTGGTAGTGTTCACCAAACAGCTGGAAGACCGCTCCCGGAAAATCATGGAAATCATCGAGGGGGAGGACTATCTGGACGGGAAACTGGTCTACCGCTCCCTCTACAAGTACCATGTGGAGGACAATGTGACCGACAGTGGCGGCAATGCCCAGGTACTGGGGCACCACCAGAAAGCGGGAGCCATATCCGCCGCCCTGCAGAAACGGCTCCTGGACAACGGCATCCCCCACAAGGAACTGGAGGAATTCCTTCCCGCAGAGCCTTCCGGACAGAAAGCCGCCACTAAAACAGCACCTGCCAAGAAAGCTGCTGCAAGGAAACCCAAATCCACAGCTGCAGAAGCAGGCTCCTACAGCATAGCCTCCGCAGGAACAGGGCTTGAGCCTGCCAGGGAAAATGATGGGAAAGTGAACCCTGCAAAAGGAAAAACTGCCTCTGGAAAACAGCCTGCAGGGATAACAGCCACACCGGAAACATCCATGCCCGAACCACCCGAAACTGAACAAACCATATAAGAAAGCCACAGAAAGGAGGCTGATTGATTGCGCTGGATCTATTTCATCTACTTTGCCCTTACGAGTACCGGGCTCCTTGCCTTGTTCGGCGTAAGGCCCAGGGACTTCTCCGATGCCATTTTCAGCATCAGGCGGAAAATCCCCACACTCACTGACGAACTGGATGTCCTCACAGGCAGGCCAGCTAAGAGATTCTTCACCCAGGACTATGAGATACGGCAGATTCTAAAAGACATGGGGCGGGAAGACCGTTATGAGGCCGTCACAAGGCTCACCCTGCTGCTCTTTGTCGTTGGCGCTGTACTTGCCCTGCTCATCAACAACGTATACATGGTGCCTATCCTGGGTCTGGGCTTCTCCCTCCTGCCCATCTGGTACCTGCGCAGCACGGCGGCAAGCTACAAAAAGCATCTTAACGAGGAGTTGGAGACCGCAATCTCCGTCATCACCACCTCCTACCTGCGGACAGAAGACCTGCTGCGCTCCGTCAGGGAGAACCTGCCCTACATAAACGAGCCGGTGAGGGCCACCTTCCAGGCATTCGTTCTGGAGAGCGAGCTGATCAACGCCAACACCACAAGCACCATCAACTCCCTGAAAATGAAGATCCCCAACCAGATTTTCCACGAATGGGCGGGCATCCTGATCCAGTGCCAGTCTGACCGCTCCATGAAGGAGACCCTGCCCACCATCGTCCAGAAGTTCTCGGACGTGCGCATCGTGCAGTCGGAACTGGAGGCCATGATGCAGGGGCCGCGGAGGGAGGCCGTCACCATGATGTTCCTTGTCATCGGCAACGTGCCGCTGCTGTATTTCCTGAACAGGGACTGGTTCCACACACTGGTGTATACCGTGCCCGGCAAAATTGCACTGGCAGTCTGCGCCGCCATCCTCCTGTTCTCCCTGACCCAAATCATGAAGCTGAGCAGGCCCATCGAATACGGAGGTGACGGCACATGACACTGCTTGCACTGGCCTCCATTGTCTTCCTTGGCATTGCAGCCTACAACCTGTCCTGCGCCTTTGTAGACATCCCTACAGGCAGGACGTCCAAAATGATGATGGCTGCAAGAAAACAGCAGAACGCCAAAAAGGAGAAGCTGCTGGATGTATATATCACAAAAATCGCCACTCTGCTTGCGCCGTTCCTGCGGCTGGACAGGCTGAAAAGAAACCGGCTCCAGACGGCGCTTGCCATAGCAGGGCTGGAGCTGACCCCGGAAGCATATACTGCCCGGGCATGGGTGACAGCAGCTGCCGTAGGGCTGTGCGCCGTCCCCATGGCGTTCCTCATGCCGCTCCTGTCCCCTGTCCTGATGGGGCTGGCAGTGGCGCTGTGGTTCTCCACCTATTACGCAGCCTTCAATTTCGTCAGGAAGCGCAGAAAGCTCATAGAGGCGGAGATCCCGCGTTTTGCGCTGGCCGTAGGGCAGAGTCTGGAGAACGACCGGGACGTGCTGAAGATCCTCACCTCCTACCGCAGGGTGGCGGGCAGGGACTTCGCCGCCGAGCTTGACCAGACCATAGCGGACATGAAGACCGGCAACTATGAGAACTCCCTGCTCCGCTTCGAGACCCGAATCGGCAGCCCCATGCTCTCCGATGTGGTGCGCGGGCTGATCGGCGTCCTCCGGGGGGACGACCAG
>NZ_CAPDXS010000169.1:0-10154 GCF_948601915.1 uncultured Acetatifactor sp.
CGCCGTTTATGGCCACTGTGGCCACGGGGATGCCGGAGGGCATCTGCACGATGGAATACAGGGAATCCCTTCCTCCCAGGGAGGTGGTATGCATGGGGATCCCGATGACCGGCATGGGGAAAATCGCCGCGCACATGCCCGGCAGATGGGCCGCCATGCCCGCTCCCGCGATGATTACCTTGAATCCCTTCTCCTCCGCGCTCTTCGCGTACTCGTAAAATACATCCGGCTCCCTGTGGGCGCTGATGATCGACATCTCATAGGGGATGCCCAGCTCCTCCAGAATGTCCGCCGCCTTCGCCATCACGGGCATGTCGGAATCGCTTCCCATCACAATGCCCACCTTTTTTTCCTGTATGTCTCCCATAAATGCCTCCTTTGGCTATAATTTCTCTATTCTCCAGTTTACTAAAGAATGGCCCTGTGCGCAACCACTTTTTCCAAATTTGGGATCCCCGCCTCCCTCACGCCAGGCTGCCTCCCGCGTATATGATCAGCCCCACGCTTAGCAGCGCCAGGAGGTTCAGCACGATCCCCAGCACGGGAAAGAGCCTGAAATACTCCTTTTCCTGCAGGGTCACCAGCCCCAGTATCAGCCCCACGGTGGAGTAGAGCGCGGCAAGCAGGGCCCCGACCCCGAAGCCGGCTCCCACCTTCCCTCCGTTCCTGTAGGAGAGGAACACCATGATGCCCAGCGAGGCCAGGCTGATCGCGCCCAGAACCGCGGCCATGACGGCCCGGTTGGAATGTTTTTTATCCGTAAAAATAAAGCCTTTTCTTTTTTTCATATAAATCCGAAAGGGCACTCCCCAGAAAGGTCTGCCCCTCTTAGGAAATGCCCACCAGTCGCTCCCCGCCTAGAATATGATCTTGGACTTGCCCGCAATCAGCTTCGCCCCGCTGACGATCAGCAGGATTCCCGACACGATTCCCACTACCAGCGAGATCACTCCCACGGTAATGCTGGTAGCGCCCGCTCCTTTCATCACTTTATAGACTCTCTCGCTCATATAGCCGCTCCCTTCTTTCCCGTGTGGCTTTACTTCAATGCCAGCTCTCCTGCCCCGTATGTCCTGTAATACGCTTCTATGGCCGCCTTTGTGGCATCATCGATATAGATCTGCCCTTTGTACGGCCTGTTGTACAGATGCTCCACCACTTCCCCCATGGTCACGATGGCAGCCGTCTCAAAGCCGTAGCGCTCCCTGATCTCCTCCAGGGCGCTCCTGTCTCCCGCCGCGCCCTTCTCCATGCGGTTCAGGGACACCATCAGCCCCCTAATCTCCACCTTCGCCTGGGCCATGATGATGGGATAGGTCTCCTCGATGGATTTCCCCGAGGTGGTCACGTCCTCGATGATTACGACCCTGTCTCCGTCCTTCATGCCGCTTCCCAGCAGAATGCCCGCCTCGCCGTGATCCTTGGCCTCCTTGCGGTTGGAGCTGTAGCGCACGTCTTTTCCGTAGAGCTCACTGTAGGCCATGGCCGTGGCCACTCCCAGGGGAATCCCCTTGTAGGCCGGTCCGAACAGGATGTCGAAGTCGTCTCCATACTTCTCATGGATGGCCCTGGCATAGTACCCGCCCAGGCACCGCAGCTGCGTCCCTGTCACGTAAGAACCCGCGTTCATGAAAAAGGGGGACTGTCTGCCGCTCTTTAATGTAAACGAGCCGAACTTGAGCACATTGCTGTCCACCATAAATTCGATAAATTCCTGTTTGTACTGTTCCATACCTCTACCGCTTCCTCCTGTCAAACAAGCCTATGGTCCTTCCCTGGAAAAAAGGTGAGCAGGACGATAAGCCGGGTTCTGTCGCGTACAATGGAAAATCCGCCGGGCGCATCTTCCATCGACAAGAATAATCATCTATCTAGCACGGCTGTCGCCAGCCGCGTCCAGCGACCTACCTGAAAGCAGGCCGGGCAAGCCTGTCGCTCTCATTCTGGTCTTGCTTCGGATGGGGTTTACATGGCTCCGCCCGTTACCGGACGGACGGTAGTCTCTTACACTGCCTTTCCACCATTACAGGGCTCTACAGTCCCGCCCTGCTGTCTATTTCTGTTGCACTGGCCTTGGAGTCGCCTCCACCGGACGTTATCCGGCATCCTGCCCTGTGAAGCCCGGACTTTCCTCAGGCCCCCGCTTGCGGGAGCCCGCGATTATTTATCCTACTCACCGCTTCCTATTATAACGGCAGATCCCCGAAATTACAAGAGCAAAATCAGGCGCAGACGCAAAAGCGATTACGAGCGGCCGCGCGCCGTCACACATTAAAGCAGCTCCCTCCCACGAACTCCCTGCAGATGGAGTTCACCGGCAAGCTCTCGCTGGGCACGCAGAGGAAGTAATCCAGGAACTTCAGGAGCCGCTTGGCCTCGTAATACTCCGGCTCCCCCTTGGGAATCTGGAACAGCAAAGGCTCCGCGAAGGTCTTCAGCATGGCCAGCTCATAGATCAGCGCCGAGTTGAACATGGCATCCGCCTCCTCCTGGAAGGGGAAGATGTTCTCCTCCTCCCCCCTGCGCACGGAGGGCCACATCTGGATCGTCCTCTGGGCGCTGGAGCCCCTGGTACGGGCATCCCGGACCATCCTGCGCAGCAGCCTGCCGTCGGTGGTGGGGATGCGGTTGTGGGCATCTATGTTCAGGGTGGTCAGGGCGCTGATGTAGATTTTGTACTTGCTCTCCTCCGGCAGGGCATAGGACATCTTCCCGTTAAGGCCGTGGATCCCCTCGATTACAAGTATGTCATCCTCCCCCAACTGCAGGAAATCTCCCCTGTATTCCCGCTGGCCCACCTTGAAATTGAACGTCGGCAGCTCCACCCGCTCCCCGGCCAGGAGCTTCACCATGTTCTCGTTGAACAGCTTCACGTCTATGGCTTCCAGGCATTCGAAATTGTAGTCCCCCTTCTCGTCCCTGGGGGTGTCCTCCCGGTTCACGAAATAATTGTCCAGGGCGATGGGGTGCGGCACCTTGCCCAGGGTGCGGAGCTGGATGGAAAGCCTGTGGGAGAAGCTGGTCTTGCCCGAGGAGGAGGGGCCCGCGATCATGACGAACTTCACGTTCTCCCTGCCGGCGATGTCCCTTGCGATCTCCCCGATCATACGCTCCTGCTTCGCCTCCTGGACCAGGATCAGGTCGCTGACAGAGCCGCTGCAGATCTGCTCGTTCAGGTCCCCCACGGTCTCGATGCCCGCCGTCCTGCCCCAGCTCTTAGCGCTCTCCATGGTGTCGAACAGCTTCCTGCTCTCGCTGAAGGGCTCCAGCACCGTAGGGTTGGATTCCGGGGGCAGCACCAGCATGAAGCCCTCCTCGTAGGGAATCACGTCATACCACCTGATGTATCCCGCGTTGGGGAGCATGTATCCGTAATAGTAATCATAATAGCCCTCAATTTCGTATATATTCACCGTGGAGCCCATGCGGAACCGGAACAGCTTCACTTTGTCCTCCATGCCCTTCTCCCCGAACAGCTCCATGGCGTCGTCCAGGGGGTAGGATTTCTTCATGAAAGGTGTCCTCGCCTCCACCAGCTCCCCCATCCTGCGCTTGATGAGCCGGGCGCTCTCCTCCGTGGCGGGCACCTTCCCCAGGGTATTGACGTACAGCCCCCGCCCGATGGAGAACTCCACGCAGCTTTCCCTGGCCGCCCGGGCCCCGAACACATCGCTCATGCTCTTCAGGAACAGCATCTTGGCCGCGCGGATATAGGACTTATGCCCCACGCTGTCCCTCAGGGTGAAGAACTCTATGGTGCAGTCCCTGACCACCTTTTTGAACAGCTCCCTGATCTTGCCGTTGGCGCTCACCAGAGCGATGGTGCCATCGTATTCCTTCTGATACGCAGCCGCGATGGCCTCATATGTGGTTCCCTGTTCTACCTGCTTCTGCTCCCCATGAATCGTGATCGTAACCATATCCAACCTTCCCTTCTGCATTATTATACTGCGCGCCTACCGACATGCCTCCCCGGCGCTATCCGTAGCGGCAGAACGCCTCCTCTATCTGCGCCAGCTCCCGCCGCACCTCCTCCAGCCGGCCGCTGGCCCTGGCGGATCCCGCCGCCTCCAGGTCTGCCCCCAGCCGTCCCAGATAGCTCCTGCGCTGCCGCAGGTAGGCAAAAAGCACCGGATGCCTGCCCTTCAGCAGATGTTCCCCGAACAAGTCGTACAGCTCCCGCGTCCCCACGTCCTCCGCGCCTCCGCCAGCCGCGTCTCGCTCCCCGCCGCGGCCTGCGGGCATCTGCCCGGAATCCCCTGCCCCGGGCCGGGCCTTCATGGCAAAGTAATACTTCCCGTCCTCCCGGATCGCATCCTCCTGCACGATTCCAAAGCCCGCCTCCCGCAGGAACGCCCGAAACTGCGGAATCTCCGACTGGGGCTGCAGAATCACCTCCCGCATCCCCCATGCCAGATCCATGCCCTCCCGCAGGATCCGCTCCATGAGCCTGCCGCCCATACCGGCGCAGACCAGCGCCTCCGCCTCCCCAGCCCGGTATGCCCCCAGGCCGTCCGACAGGCGCAATGTTATGTACTCCCCGAGCCCGTATGCCTCCACATGGCGTTTCGCCGCCGCCAGAGGCCCTTCCCGCACATCCATGGCCAGCACCGTGGGACACGCCCCCTCCTGCACCAGGTAGATGGACAGAAAGCCATGGTCGCAGCCCACGTCCACCAGCCTGCTCCCCGGCGTCACCATATCCGCCAGCATCCGAAGCCGCCCTGACAGCGCCACGCTGCCTCCCGGTCCCTTCCTCTCCATCAGTCCAGATAGTCCTTCAGCTTCCTGCTGCGGCTGGGGTGGCGCAGCTTCCTCAGCGCCTTCGCCTCGATCTGGCGGATGCGCTCACGGGTCACGTTGAATTCCTTTCCCACCTCTTCCAGCGTGCGGGCCCGTCCGTCATCCAGGCCGAACCGCAGGCGCAGCACCTTCTGCTCCCTCTCCGTCAGGGTCCCCAGCACCTCCACCAAAGACTCCTTCAGCAAAGTGAAGGCCGCCGCGTCCGCGGGCACCGGCACCTTGTCGTCCTCGATGAAGTCTCCCAGATGGCTGTCCTCCTCCTCGCCGATGGGCGTCTCCATGGACACCGGCTCCTGGCTGATCTTCAGGATCTCCCGCACACGATCCGCGGGCATGTTCATCTCCTCCGCAATTTCCTCGGGGGCCGGTTCCCGCCCCAGCTCCTGGAGCAATTGGCGGCTCACACGGATCAGCTTGTTGATCGTCTCCACCATGTGCACTGGGATGCGGATGGTCCTGGCCTGATCCGCGATGGCCCTGGTGATGGCCTGCCTGATCCACCATGTGGCGTAGGTGGAGAATTTATAGCCCTTTCGGTAGTCGAACTTCTCCACGGCCTTGATCAGTCCCAGGTTCCCCTCCTGGATCAGGTCCAGGAAGAGCATGCCCCGGCCCACATACCGCTTGGCGATGCTGACCACCAGGCGTAAGTTCGCCTCGGCCAGGCGCTTCTTCGCGTCCTCGTCCCCCAGCTCCATCCGCTTGGCCAGCTCGATCTCCTCCTCCGCGGACAGCAGGGGCACCTTGCCGATCTCCTTCAGGTACATGCGCACGGGATCCTCAAGGCTGATTCCGTCCGGGATAGACAGATCCAGATTCTCCACGTCCACATCGTCCTCGTCCGACAGGATGATCTCCTCCACGTCGGTCTCGTCCTCCGTGATGCGCAGCACGTCCACATTGTTCTGCTCCAGAGCATCCAGAATCTTCTCGAACTGCTCCTCCTCCAGGGGCATGTCCGCAAAAAAGTCGCTGATTTCCTGATACTCCAGCACATTTTTCTTCTTTTTGGCCATATTGAGGAGCTCTTTCACCTTCTCTTCAAACTTTGCCCTTGTGTTTTCATCCATTGTAGTAATTCCATCCTTCCTCGGGAAATCCTTTCCCCTTTTTGTTTTACTGTAGATGCCTTGCGTTCCCACTGCTCGAAGTTACCAATATCTTTACCTTAATCTAAGGAAATATGCGTTCCTGCCAGCTCTTCCAGCGCTTTCTTGCCCGCGATGGCCTGCGCCAGGGCATTCACGTCCGCCCCCATATGGGAGATATGGTACTCGTAGCTGTTCTTTTTCACGGAAAGCAGAATCTCGTGAAAGGCTTTCTCCCGCTCCTGCTTCGAATCCAGCCGGGGCAGCACCGCGCCGAAAAGCGACGCCGCCTCTTTCTGCTCCTCGCTGTCCTGGAACATACTGATGATGCCCGCAGGATTTGCCCGGCCCTCCTCCAGCTCCGCAAAGAGCCGCTCCGCCACCCTGCGGTAAATCTCCACGGTAAAGTCCGCCGCGGAAATGTATCTCCTGATCCTGCCGTAGAGACCCGGCTCGCTGCAGAGCCATGTGATCAGGAGCCTCTGGGACTGCCTGGCGCTCTCCTCGGGCCCCTTTTTCTTCTGTATGCCTGATTTCGGGCGTTCCGGCTGCTTCGCCAGGCCGGTGCTCATGGCGTAGCGCGCCACCAGCCTGCGCAGGTTCTCGATGCCGATATAATATTTCCCGGCCACTGCCTGCAGATAGTTGTCCCGCTCCACATCCTCGGAGAATTCGCACAGCTTCTTCGCGATTTCCCTGTGGAACCTGGTCTTCTCCTCCGGGTCGTCCATGTCGAACTGCCCCTGGAGGATCCGGACTTCGAAGAAGAAGCTGTTCTCCGCCTGGCGAATCCGCTCCTCGAAGGCATCCTTCCCCAGCCCCTTCATGAACTCGTCCGGATCCTTGTAGGGCTGCATGTCGATCACCTTGCCGGTGAGTCCGGCCTCCCGCAGGATGCCGATGGCCCGGAGCGCCGCCTTCACCCCTGCGCCGTCGCTGTCGTAGGCCAGGAGCACCGTCTCCGTATAGCGCTTGAGCAGCGCCGCCTGCTCCGCCGTGAAGGCCGTCCCCAAAGAGGCCACCGCCTGGGTGAACCCGGCCTGGTGCATGGCGATGACATCCATATAGCCCTCGCAGAGTATGATGTTGCCGCTCCTGGCCTTCCTGGCATAGTTCAGGCCGTAGAGGTTGCGCCGCTTGTCGAATATGGGGGTCTCCGGGGAGTTCAGGTACTTGGGCTCCCCGTCCCCCATCACCCGGCCGCCAAAGCCGATGACCCGGTTGTTGATGTCCTGGATCGGATACATGACCCGGTTCCAGAACTGGCTGTTCAGACCGTATTTCTCGGAATGGGTGGCCAGCCCCGCCTCCTGTATGAGCTGATCCTCAAAGCCCTTCTCCCGCAGGTACTGCACCAGATTGGCGCCGTTCTTCCCCGCGAAGCCCAGGCCGAAGCTGCGCATGGTCTCATCGGTGAGCTCCCTTTTCTTCAGGTATTGGTACCCGATCTGCCCGTGAGGGCTGCGAAGCTGATAGTAGAAGAACCTGGCCGCCGCCTTGTTGACCTCCAGGAGCCTGGCCCGCCTGTCCCCGCGCCGCCTGGCCTCCTCCGACCCGTCCTCCTGGGGAAGCGCCACGCCGGCCCGCTCCGCCAGCATCCTCACCGCCTCCGGGAAGGTGTAGTTCTCATAGTTCATCACAAAGGTGTACACGTTTCCGCCCGCTCCGCAGCCGAAGCAGTGGTACACCTGCAGATCTCCGTTCACGGAAAAGGAGGCGGATTTCTCGTTGTGGAAAGGGCAGAGCCCCCAATGGCGGCCGCCCTTTTTCTGCAGCCTCACATATCCCGAGACCACTTCCACGATATCGTTCCTCGACCTGACCTCTTCCACAATCTCGTCCGAATAGTACATCTGTGCCTCCATCTCTCACCGAACCTCAGCCCATCCATGACTTCGGTATATATATGTCGTCATAGACGGCAATGGCGTATCGGTCCGTCATGGCCCCCACATAATCGCACACCACCTGCTCCCTCGGCTCTCCCTGCTCCAACAGCCCCCTGAACTCCTCCGGCAGACTGTCGATATGGTGCAGGAAATGCAGGTAGAGCGTCTCCATCAGCCGCTCCGCCTTGGCCTCCTCGCTCTTTGCCACCGGGTTTTCGTACACATGTTCGAACATAAACGCCCGCATCCTCGTCATGGCCAGATGTGTCTCCTCCGACATGCGGATGTCGTCCCTCCCCATGCTGGCATTCACGATGTCGTGGATGAAATGGTCGAACCTGTCGCTGGGCGTGCTGCCGATCACGTCGCGGATCTCCCTGGGCACGTCGCTCTCCTTCAGGATGCCCGCCCGCACCGCATCGTCCATGTCGTGGTGGATATACGCAATCTTGTCCGAGAGCCGGACGATCTTCCCCTCCAGCGTATGAGGGGTGCCGCTGGTCTGGTGGTTCAGGATGCCGTCCCGCACCTCCTCGGTGAGGTTCAGGCCCTGCCCCTTCTTCTCCAGCCTGTCTACTGTCCGCACGCTCTGGAGGTTATGCTCGAAGCCCAGAGGGCATATGCGGTTCAGCGCCCTCTCCCCCGCGTGCCCGAAGGGCGTATGCCCCAGGTCGTGCCCCAGGGCGATGGCCTCCACCAGCTCCTCATTGAGCCGCAGTGCCTTTGCGATGGTGCGGGCGTTCTGGGAGACCTCCAGGGTATGGGTCAGACGGGTGCGGTAATGATCCCCCTCCGGGGAGAGGAATACCTGCGTCTTGTCCTTCAGCCTCCGGAACGCCTTGCAGTGTACGATCCGGTCACGGTCGCGCTGAAACACAGGCCGTACATCGCAATGCGGCTCCGGCCTCATCCTCCCCTTTGAATCCGTGCTGTAGGACGCATAGGGGCTTAAATACTGCTTCTCCCACTGTTCTAGATTTTCTCTGATCGTCATGTGCGCTCCTGTCTTCTGACTGCTCTACTATTATTATTCTGCGCCCGGAGCCAAAATCCTTTTTCCTGTAACACATGAGCGGAATCCTTAGCGGCAGACATCGAAGATGAATTCCGCGTTCTTGTCCATGGCCGCCCTGGCCGCCCGGACAGGGGACATCTGGAACACATGCCACATGCCGGGATAGATGTCTATCTTCACGGGCACGTTCTTCTCCACAAAGACCCGGTGGAGCCGCAGGGCATCGCTCAGGAGGATTTCATTCTCCCCCACCTGGATATAGGTGGGCGGGAAGCCCTCGAAATTCCCGAAGAGCGGGGAGATCATCGGATCCGTCAGGTCCAGGCCCCCCGCGTAGGCCTGCACCATCCTGTCGATATAGGCGCAGTTCAGCACCGGATCCACCTCCGCCTTTGTCTGGAAGGACTTGCCCGTGGACGTCAGGTCCGTCCAGGGCGACATGAGCACCAACCCCCTGGGCAGCAGCCGCTTCTGCTCCCTGAGCTTCAGGACCAGCGCCAGGGCCAGGTTCCCTCCCGCGGAATCCCCCGTCACCACCACGTCCCTGGCGCCGTATCCCAGAAGCATCAGGTAATCCCATGCCCGCAGGGCATCCTCCAGGGCGGCGGGATAAGGATGCTCCGGCGCCAGCCGGTAGTCAAAGCACAGCACGTCCATGGAGGTGGACTCCGCCAGCTTGGAGGTCAATGTCCTGGCATACAGGCTGCTGCCGGTGGAATATCCGCCGCCGTGGCAGTGCAGGAGCACATATTTCTTCATATGGGCCCGGTTGACGCCGACCCATTCCCCATACATGCCGTCTATGTCCACCTCCTGGTATTCCACCGTCTTGGTGTTGCTCAGGATCGTACCGATATGGTCCTGGGACTGCCTGTGCTTCTCGATGTCCGCATTCTCCACCATGCCGTGGACACGCCTGATCAGGTTCATCAGCCCCTGGATCCTTCTGTCCGTGCTGTCCGCCTCCTCTATATCCTTCCCCGTCTCAATCTCCGCCTCTACGCCCGCCTGAATCTCAATTTCCCTTCCCGTCTCCATTTCTCTCCCTTTTCCTGTTCCCTGCGTCATTCTCGTATCCTGTCTTCCACTCATTTTCATCAATATGCAATTCTCTTTATTGCCTTACTTTTCGGTATGCCGGTGCGGCCGGCTGCATGGGAGTTTAGAAATGCAGCCTCCTGCGCACCTCGTTCCGCAGCCTCCTGCGGGAGAGCATGGTAATCACCGCGATGTCCAGTATGGTGCAGATCGTCAGCACCACCGCCGACCAGGTCAGGAATATCCGCGCCTCCAGATAATGCCTGATCAGCATCTCCAGCCCCATACACAGCAGCCCCAGAGCCGTGAAGAGATAGATCG
>NZ_CAPDXS010000170.1:0-10145 GCF_948601915.1 uncultured Acetatifactor sp.
TGGCTGGCGCCCGCACTGTCCTCCCTGGCCGTTGTCTGGCACTGGCTGGCATCTGCACTGGCTGGCGCCCGCACTGTCCTCCCTGGCCGTTGTCTGGCACTGGCTGGCATCTGTCCTGTCCGGCTGAGCTGGCATCTGCCCTGCCTGCCGCCTGCCCTGCCTGTCATCCGCCCTGCCCCCCGCCGCCATCCGCGCCAGCCTCTCAGGCCATATACTCCCCATTATAGCTCACCAGCGTGGCGCTGCTCACCCCGTCCACGGCATTGAGCCGGTTCACGAAGGCCGTCTCCCCGTCCTTCATGCGGATCTCCATGGTCAGCTCGATCCCGGCGGCATTCACGGTCTTGGACTTCACGGAAAGCCGCGCCACAGCTTCCCTGGCAATCGCCATGGCGGAGTCCTCCGCCCTTTCATCGCCGCAGTCCAGTATCAATATATACGGATTTTCGTGTATTTTTCGATTTGAAAAAAGCAGCAATATGCATCCGATCATACCGGAGCCCAGCACCGCCAACGGTATCATGCCGGCCCCGATGACGATGCCCGCCGCGATGGACCAGAACAGGTACACAATCTCCATGGGCTCCTTGATGGCGGCCCGGAAGCGGACGATGGAGAGCGCGCCCACCATGCCCAGGGAAAGCACCACATTGGATGTCACGGCCATGATGACCAGCGTGGTCACAAGGGCCAGCCCAATCAGCGTCATGACAAAGCCCGTGGAATACATGACCCCGGCAAAGGTCTTTTTATAGACCACGAAAATGAACAGCCCTATCGCAACGGCGAACGCCATGCCCACCAAAGTATCCACCAAAGAAAATTCCGTCACGCTCTCCAGAAATCCTGATTTGAAAATGTCCTGAAATGTATTCATCTTATATCCTCCCGATATTCCTCTGCCATGTTCCCGGCGCCCCACTGCATGAATCCCTGCGCAATCAGCGCTCGCCGCCCACTATACTACAACCCTGTCATCATCTGGCGACGCGACGCACCGCCGCCTTGTCCTGGCGCGGACATCAAGCGCTAATCACACGGGAATTCACGCACCGCCGCACTACCCAAACCTCCTGCTGGCCCCGTATTTGGAGAAAGCCTGCTGCCTCAGCCCGCCCGTCTGGACCAGGTCCCGGATGACGGAGGGCAGGAAGGCGTCGTATTTGACCTCCAGCACCATGTCCCCGGGGGCCTCCCCCACGCTTACGTCCGTCCTCCCCTCCCCCAGGAAATCCCGGCTGTACATGCCGCTCCTGATATGGGAGTCAAAGGTGATCCGCACGTTTCCCGGCCCGTAGAGATAGGCCTCCCGCACATAGGACACCAGTACCCTGGGGCGCAGCGCCTGATACCCCATCTTCGCGTACAATTCCCGCACCAGGGCCGCCGGATGCCCCCGCATCCAGCCCGTATCTCCCTTCAGCAGCCTCCCGCATTCCCCCTCCGCGATTTCCGCGTCGTACTTCCGGCACAGAGAATCCTCCTTGACCTTTTTCTCCAGGAGGATGAAGGAGAAGTCATCATTGTAATACCTGATGCGGAACTTCTCCCGGCACGGGACGCCGTACACCTTCTCCCGCAGGGCCTTGTCCGTAAAATTGTCGAAATAAATGCTCCTTATTAGATATCTGCCCGCCGCATCCCCGTGCGGGTCAGTACGCATCACCCGCCGCAGCCGGCTTTGAATCTCCAGATACTGGGGATACCCGATACCGTATTTCAGCTCATGGCGAAAGCCCTCCCTCTGCTCCATCCCTGTCCTCCCTGTCCTGTCCCTGTGCCCGCCCGGGCCTGAGAACCGTTCTCCCGGTGCATAGGGAAAGTATAAGGGGAGCTCCTGAAATGTACCTGAAATAAACTGTGTATCTTTTTTGAACAATTCAGGAGAAGGGGGCCAGGGGGATAGAAGCCTTTATCAGGATACGCTCCCCGTCCGGGCGCTTCGCCTGGATCCTGCCTCCGTGGGCCTGGACGATCGCCTGCACCATGGACAGGCCGATCCCTGTGCCTCCGGTCCTGGCAGACCGGGACTGATCCACCCGGTAAAAGCGGTCGAACAGCCTGCTTAAATCCTGTGTCTGGGGCAGGCTGCAGCTATTCTCCACCTGGATACAGGCCCTGCCCCGCTTTCTGCAGACTTCCATGCGGATATCCCCGCCCTCGTCCGAGTGCCTCACCGCATTGTCCAGGAGGATGGATATGAGCCGGCGGACGGAATCCCTGTCCCCGTGGAGCACCAGGTCATCTTCTATGCGCTGGGCGTAGCGCTTTCCCCTGGCCTGCGCCAGCGCCGCGAAGGGCTCCGCCGCCTCCCAGGCCGCATCGCTTAAGGAGAAATCCTCCTTCTCCGGAAATGGCGCCTCCTCGTCCAGCCTGGAGAGCGCCACCAAATCGTTCACAAGCCTGCCCAGGCGCACCGTCTGCTTTTGGATGTTCTCGATCCACCGGTCCCCCTCATGCTCCATGGCCGCCGCATCCGCGCTGGCCGCGATGGAGGCGATGGGCGTCTTCAGCTCATGTCCCGCGTCCGTGATGAACCGCTTCTGCCGCTCTATGTTCTCCGCAAAGGGGAGGATGGCATACCGGGAGAAGAACAGGACAAGGAGGAAGACCAGAACCAGGCTGCCCGCCCCCGTCCCCAGGGACACGATAAACAGGGTGCGCATGAACTGCAGGGAATCCGCCACATTCAGGAACAGGACGGTGATCCCCCTCTCGTCCCTGCTGACGAGATACCGATATTCCTTGTAATAACCTTTCGCCTTCTCCCCGGAGAGGACCTTCCCCGTATATTCTCCGGCCATATCCTCATCTATGGAGGAGATATGGTCTCTGGCGATGAACAGGATGCGCCCCTCCGGGTCGCAGTGGGCAGCGAAAAAGCGGGTGGTGAACTCCGCTTCCGGCCCTCCCCCCGGCATGTCCTCCATGGGGGGCAGAGGGGCCTGGGGCCTGTGGAAGGCCCGCTGCTCCCGGCCCAGGAGATTCGCCGCCATCTGGTCCCGGACGGATGTGGTCCTATAAAAATTTACAAGATTGATTCCCGCCAGCAGCATCGCCATCACCGTCCCGAAAGCCGCCATGGCCGCCAGGATGAAGCGTCTTCGCATCTTCTTCAGCATCCCGTCTCCTCCATTGAATAGCCCGCGCCCCGGATCGTCCTGATTTCCACCCGGCTCCCGATCTGTTTGAGCTTCCTGCGCACGAATCCGATGTGCGTCCAGACCACGTCGATGCCGGACTCAGAATCCTGCCCCCATATCCTGTCCATCAGATGGCTGGTGGAGAACACGAACCGGGGGTGCCGCAGGAAGAGCTCCGCCAGCTGGAACTCCTTATTGTTCAGGCGCACCCACTGTTCCCCGCAGCCCAGCATGTACCGGTTGCGGTCCAGGCTCACGTCCCCGAAGGACAGAAGCGCCTCCGGGCATCCGGCGTTCCTGCGGGAGAGCGCCTTCACCCTGGCCACGAACTCCCTGCCGGCGAAGGGCTTGGGCAGATAGTCGTCCGCCCCCGCCTCCAGCCCGGCCACCTGGTCCTCGATCCCCCCTCTGGCGGTCAGCATCAGCACCGGAACTGCGGAGCCGCTCCCCCGGATTCCGGCCAGCACCTCCATTCCGTCCGCCCCGGGCATCATGATATCCAGCACGATCACGTCATATGCCGCGCCCTGGAACCGCTCCAGCGCCTCCTCCCCGTCATGGACCACGTCCACGGAGAATCTGTTCTTTTCCAGCAGGAATTTCAGGGCCCCGGCAAGCTCCACCTCGTCCTCAGCAATTAAAATACGCATATTTTATACCTCAATTTCGTCTATTTTCAAATCCCCGGGACGGCATGTCCCGGATTCAAGCTTACCCCGAACCTGAATCCCATGTCAATACTCCGGGCAAAACAAGTACGTAATGTAAATTGCTTTTTTCTGTGAATATGTTATAATATTGACTCAGAAGGGAACTGAGTCAACTTTTGATTCCATGTGCGCCGAAGCGCACGAAATTATGGTATAATATCTTTGTCAATAAAGAACCTCTTACAGTGAAAGGACAAGCATGGAAACCCGCAAAATCAAGAATGGACATCGCACAACCTATTTTCTAATCGGAAGCTTCACCCTGCTGCTGCTGATCAGCATAGGGGCCTTCATCTGCCTGGGCCGCTATATCAGCAGGGAGAGCGAAAAATCCATCCATACAGTTGGCGATCTGTACATGGCCGGCATCAACAACCATATCACAGCCCATTTCCGCACACTGATCGAGCTGAAATTGGAGCAGGCCGAAGCGATAGTGGAGGTAGTCCCGTCAGATATGGCCGACAGGGACGAGCTGTACCAGGAGCTGGTCTACAGGTCCAACGTCAGGAACTTCAATTACCTGGCCCTGTATTCCGAGGACGGGAAAATGGAGATGCTGGACGGGAACCCCATCCAGCTTGCGGATCCGGATTCTTTCCGGAAGTCCCTCCTGCGCCGCGAGAAAAAGATAGCCGTGGGCTATGATTCCCTGGGCACCGAGGTGGTCATCCTGGGCATCAGCGCGGAATATCCCATGGAAAACGGCGAGGCATGCATGGCCCTGGTGGCCGCCGTCCCCATAGACTACATCAGCGCCATGCTGGGCACGGACGAGGAGAACGCCCTGATATCCTCCAACATCATCCGCAAGGACGGCAGCTTCATCATCAGCGATACGGGCATGGACTACAAGGATTACTTCGAAAGTCTGTACCAGCGCTATCCGGCCAGCGACCGCCGGAAGATAGATGCTTATGTCCGGGAGCTTTCCGATGCCATGGAAAAGAAGGAAAGCTATTCTACCGTCCTAGATTTGGGGAACACCAGCCAGCAGATCTACTGTACGCTGCTCCCCTATTCGGAGTGGCATCTGGTGACGGTGCTGCCCTTCGGCCCTCTGAACGAAACCGTGGAGAGCCTCAACGCCAACCGGACCTTCGCCACATTGCTGGTGGGCTTCATCATCCTCACAGCGCTGTTGGTCATCTTCTATATCTATTTCCGGATGACCTGCAAGCAGCTCAGGGATCTGGAAGCGGCCCGCGAGGAGGCCCTGGCGGCCACCCGGGCCAAGAGCACCTTCCTCTCCAACATGAGCCATGACATCCGCACGCCCATGAACGCCATCGTGGGCATGACCGCCATTGCCACGGCCCATATCGATGAAAAGGATCAGGTGATGAACTGCCTGAAGAAGATTACCCTGTCCGGCAAGCATCTGCTGGGCCTGATCAACGATGTGCTGGACATGTCCAAAATCGAGAGCGGCAAGATGACCCTGACCGCGGAACGGGTCTCTCTCCAGGAGGCGATCGAGGGCGTGGTGGGCATCGTGCAGCCTCAGGTAAAGGGGAAGGGCCAGAACTTCAACGTCCATATCCACAATATCATATCGGAGGACGTATACTGCGACAGCGTCCGCCTGAACCAGGTCCTGCTGAACCTCCTGTCCAATGCCGTGAAATATACCCAGGAGGGCGGCCTGATCCAGCTCTCCCTGTACCAGGAGGAGGATCCCCCCGAAAAGGGCGAGAATTATGTCCGGACACATATCACCGTGGCGGACAATGGCACCGGAATGTCCGAGGAATTCCTGAAGCATGTCTTCGACTCCTATTCCAGGGTGGACACCATGCGCGTGCACAAGACGGAAGGGGCGGGGCTCGGCATGGCGATCACGAAGCACATCGTGGATGCCATGGACGGCAGGATCACCGTGGAGAGCGAGCTGAACAAGGGATCCAGGTTCCAGGTAATCCTGGATCTGGAAAAGGCCGAGCCCTCGGAAGTGGACATGATCCTTCCCGCCTGGAAGATGCTGGTGGTGGATGACGACGAGACCCTGTGCCGCACAGCGGTGGATGCCCTGGATTCCATCGGCATCCAGGCCGACTGGACCATGAGCGGGGAGGATGCCATCAACATGGTGGAGAAGCATCATCAAGCCCGCGGCGACTATCAGATAATCATGCTGGACTGGAAGCTTCCGGGCATGGACGGCCTTTCGGTTGCCAGACAGATCCGGCGGATCGTGGGCGATGACATGCCCATCATCCTGATTTCCGCCTACGATTGGAGCGAATTGGAGGCGGACGCAAAGGAGGCCGGCATTAACGGTTTCATCTCCAAGCCCCTGTTCAAGTCCACCCTGTTCTACGGACTGAAAAAATATATGGATGTGGAGGACCTGCAGGCCGCGGAGGGCAGCCAGGCAGAGCTGGCCGGACGGCGGGTGCTGGTGGCCGAGGACAATGAACTGAACTGGGAGATTTTGCAGGCGCTGCTGTCTGATATCGGCATAGAACCGGAATGGGCAGAGAACGGGCAGATTTGCCTGGAGAAATTCCAGGCATCCGCGCCGGGACATTACGACATCATCCTGATGGATGTCCGCATGCCTGTGATGAACGGCTATGAAGCCACGGAGGGCATCCGCGCTTCGGGGCATCCGGATGCCGCCGCCATCCCCATCATCGCCATGACGGCAGATGCCTTCTCGGAGGACATCAAGCGATGCCTGGACTGCGGCATGAATGCCCATACCGCCAAGCCGATCAACTTCGACGAGGTGGTCTTACTTCTGAAAAAATACATCTTATAGGATAGACGGCTCACCGTATCTTTGCAAGTGCTTCCCTGGACAATATCTTCCGGATGTTCAGTGCGAAGAGCAAAGTGGCTACCGTGGCCGAGATAGCGTCCGACACGGGCTCCGCCCAGTAGACGCCCATCACCCCCATGAACCGGGGCAGGATAAGGGCCAGGGGAATCAGCAGAATGATTTTCCGCAGCACCGCGATGAAGAGCGAAATCTTCGCCTGCCCCAACGCCAGGAAGGTGGGCTGGATGCCGTTCTGCAGGCCGAACACCAGCATGCCCGCCATGAAGATCGGCATCACGTTCCCGGTCAGCGCCACCAGCTCCGCCTCATTGGTAAAGAACCCCGCGTAGAACCGGGGGAAAATCATGCTGGTGGCCGTGGTCAGGAACCGGAACCCAAAGCACATGCCTATCATCCAGCCATAGAGTTTTTTCACCCTCCTGAAATTCTGCGCTCCGTAGTTGTAACTGATGATGGGCGTCATTCCCTGGGTAAAGCCGTTTATGGGCGCTGAGAACAGCTGCATGACACTCTGCATGATCGTCAGGGATCCCACGTGCATATCCCCGCCGTAGGCCTGTAGCCCATGGTTCAGCACGATGCTGATGAAGCTCTCCGTGGCGTTCATGATAAAGGGAGAGATGCCCAGGGAGAACACGCTCCCCAGGACCTTCCCCTCCAGCCGCATGCACTGTCTGCGGATTTTCAGAGACGACCTCTTTCCCATCAGGAAGGACAGCACCCAGGCCGCGCTGAGCCCCTGGGAGATCACAGTGGCCACTGCCGCGCCCTTCACCCCCATGCCAAGCCCGAAGATGAACACAGGATCCAGGATGATGTTCGCCACCGCCCCAATCAGCACGGAGAGCATGGCCGTCCTGGGCTGGCTCTGGCAGATGATGAAGGCGTTCAGCCCCAGGGCCATCTCCACGAACAGCGTCCCTGCCAGGTAGATGGACAGATAGTCCGTGGCATAGCCAATCGTGGCGTCGCTGGCGCCGAACATGTAGAGCAGGGGCCTCTGGAACAGATAGAAGAATGCCATCAGCGCCACCGTGCACAGCAGCAGGAAGCTGACGCTGTTGCCCAGGATCTTCTCCGCCCGCTCCCTGTCCCCCTTCCCCAGCCAGATGGCCGCCAGGGGAGCCGCACCGTTGCTGATGAACGCGGAAAAGGCGGAGATGAACACCGTGATGCAGAAGGTGACGCCTACGCCTGTGAGGGCATTGGCTCCCACGCCCTCCATATGACCGATGTAGATCCGGTCGATGATGCTGTATAAGATATTGATGATCTGGGCCAGGATGGCCGGCAGGGTCATGCTGGCCATGAGCTTGCCGATGGATTCCGTCGCCATCCTCTCTTCCCTTGTCTTGTCCGTCACTGCCATGTGGTATATGCGGCTCCTTTCCATTGATAAACTGTAAAATCCCATGAATTCCATGCGCAGTATCCATCATAGCACAATCGAATCCCCGGTACAAGAAATTTATGCCGCATATATTCTGCATGGACGGCCTACCGAATGCCCATCCCGGCTCCGAACCGTCCCTTACCGTAAATCAGCGCTCTGCTTTCGTTTCAGTGTCTGCATTTTCTTAGAGATTCTTTTCCATATACCCGCATGTAAACGGGAAGAAATCGAATTTCTTCGTCCCGGTATACACAAAGCCAAACGACTCGTACCATTTTCTCAACACTTTGTTCTCTTCCACAATGCCTATGTTTATCTTATCACAATATATACTGCATAACGATTTCACTTGCCGTGAAACCAGACTGCATAACGCTGACTGGTTCAATCGCATGATTACATTAGGCAGTATTCAGCGTTATGCAGTATAATGCCCCGGCAGCCTTAAATGCATCCCTCAGAAGTTCCTCCCCAATCCCATTGTGCCGGTATGTAGGCATGACGCATAAATTGTTCAACTCGCACGCTTTGTTTTCCTGTAATAGCAAGGAATAGTATCCAACAATGGTTCCCTTCTCCCAAAATGCGTACATGAGTCTATGTTCTTTCGTCAAATTCCATTCCAATCGTTCTTCTGTGGTTGCAAATGCTGTAAATCTCGGCGCGTTTTCGACAGTAAATCCAAATTCGATCGCAACTGTGGAAAAGCTTTCCCTGATCACTTTTACGCATTCAGCAATATCTTTCTCAGCTACTTCTTTTATCATAATAAACACCTCATCAAATCCTATTTTATATGAGTATCAGCAAACGAAAACCTTTAACCGCCAAAAAACGCCTATAAATGTCAGTATTAAAAGCCATCCTGTATAGAAACATAGGCAGACACTTAATGAATTTCAATATAAGAAGAATCAGAAATAAAAAGCCATAAATCCCATTTTATCAACAACCCCAAAAAAGGCAGCCGCCCCGTCAAAGCGTCTGCCTTTTCCTGTCCCCGTTCTCTTACTCGCCCCTGCGAAACAAACTAGAGCGTGACAATTTCAGCGAAAAGGAACTAAGACAGACAGCCGACATTCTAAATCGTGATTTCAAGGGGTTATTTGTAATGAGAGATACCGGAGAATAAATATAAAAACTTCTTGCGTCCATTCCCGGGATGTGCTATAGTAATCATAGAAAAGGGAAAGCCATAGAAGCGGCTCTACCCTCCGAATAAGCTAAACTTCCCAGCTAGAAGCCGGGCGGCCGTCACTATTGGTAGTAGTGGCGGCTATTTCCTTTTTCCCCTAAAGATTGTGTAGCACAACCCAATCAAGGCAACAATGAATATTCCAATCTGAATCAGATCAGAGTATGTAACATACATCGCGTCACCCTCCTTTCTTTCGTCTGGAGGGTTACTTGACCCTCCGTTAAAGCAAGAGGGTAGGAGCCGCCTTGGCTCTATGACTTTCCCATGGATGGCGTATAGCACAAATTTCCGTGTCAGACAATTACAATATTCTTTTTTTTTCAATATATTGCCAAAAGCGGTTCCCAAAGCAAATCCCGGCTGTGACACATCACAAGGGATGCCTGACCTGCCCTTGTTCGTCTGTGGGTCATCGGGTATATTCAACTGGCCAGATATTTATACCCCTGCTTTTCTTCTTCATCAGACCACACCCGTCCATAGTGGCTGCCAATGTTCTTAAACGCAGTCCGCAGAAGCAAAGTTTTATGCCCCTCTGCGGAATAGGGTGTATAGATTATATCTTCATATCCAGCACATCAGACGGAATCTGATTGCCATGCGTCCATCCAGGCACCTTTTCTTTCACGGCACTGGCTACTTTTCTTCCAATGCTTATTTCCAACTGCTGTAATGTCCATGATGCTGCTGAACGGTCACCTACTTTCAGCGTGCTTTGCCCCCATTCATCCTTGATAAAAGCTGCCAGATTCCCTGGCTGTTATTTCCTATACGCATGATAAAATCCCTCCTTCTATATGGTCAGATCCAACTGTGCGCCTTTGCCCTTTTCCTGCAGTTTCACGGGCGCATCTGCTTTCATCCTGATCTTCTCCAGCAGCTTTTCCAGAGTTTCTGCCTTTTCCAGCCTCTTTTC
>NZ_CAPDXS010000171.1:0-10011 GCF_948601915.1 uncultured Acetatifactor sp.
TGGACAAGGGGCTCTGCGGCAGCTCCCTGACCCAGTTCTATTATACGGCCCGGATGATCCTGGTGAAGAGCGAGACGGATTTCGATAAATTCGATATGGCCTTCGAGGAGTGCTTCAAGGCTGCCCAGAGGGAGACCGAGGTGGGCAAGGAGATGCTGCGCTGGCTGGACAAGTCCGACATGATGGAGCTGGCTCACGAGGAGGCCAGGGATCATATGAACAAGATGGAGGATCTCCAGATTGACAAGGAGGACGTGGAGGAGAAGTTCCGGCAGCGCCTGAAGGATCAGGACAGCGAGCACAATGGCGGCAGCTTTTGGATCGGCACCATGGGCAAGACCTCCTTCGGCAATACCGGCGGCAACGTGGGCGGCGTCCGGGTGGGCGGCAAGACCGGCTACCAGTCCGCCTTTGCGGTGGTGGGGGCAAGGAAGTACCGGGATTTCAGGGACGACCGTGTCCTGGACAACAGGCAGTTCCAGATGGCGTTCCGGAAGCTCCGGCAGTTCTCCAGCAGGCTGGACATCCCGGAGACGGAGCTGGATATAGGTGGCACAGTGGACAAGACCTGCAACAACGGCGGCTGCCTGCAGATCGTCATGCAGAAGCCCAGGAAGAACGCGGTGAAGCTCCTGCTCCTGATGGATTCCGGCGGCACCATGATTCCCTTCAGCAGCCTGCTGAACGACCTGTTCCAGGCCATCCATAAGTCCAATCACTACAAGGATGTGAAGACTTATTATTTCCACAACTGCATCTACAGCAAGGTGTACAAGACCCCGGAGTGCGAGAACGGGGACTGGGTGGACACGGAGTGGATGTTCCGGAACGTGGACAGCGACTACAAGGTCATAATTGTTGGGGACGCGGCCATGGCGCCGGAGGAGCTGTATTCCGACACGGGCAATTACAGGGGGCCCAACGGGGGGCTGTCGGGCTATGAATGGCTGCGGCTGATGAAGAAGAAATATAAGAAAATCGTGTGGCTGAACCCGAAAATGGCTCCGGGGCGGGCTCCCTGGCGGGAGGCGGAGACCGCGGTGAAGGAGCTGTTCCCCATGTACAAGCTGACGGTAGACGGGCTGAACCAGGCTATGGTGAAGCTGATGGCGAACCGGTAGTCCGGGCAGGGACGGAGGTTTTATGGTAAAAGCCAGGGCTGTTTTAGAGAGCTGTAGGCTAATGCGGGGAAAGGAGTGTTGTATGGAGCCGGCATGGGCAAAGGGGTATACGGAAGAGGATTATTACAAGCTTCCGGAGAAAGTACGGGCAGAGCTGATTGATGGACAGTTCTATTACATGGCTGCGCCCAGCCGGATTCATCAAAAGATTTTGATGGAATTGTCGGGCACCATACGGGACTACATGAAATCAGGAAAAGGTTCCTGTGAGGTATATCCGGCACCTTTTGCCGTAAAACTCTATCAGGATAAAACAACGATTGTGGAACCGGATATCAGTGTGATATGTAATGTCGATAAGCTTACGGATCGGGGATGTACAGGTGCGCCTGACTGGGTTGTTGAAATCGTTTCACCAAGCACTTCCAGCCATGACTATATCCGCAAGCTGAATTTATATGCCAATGCGGGGGTGAGGGAATACTGGATTATCAACCCCCAAAATCGGACTGTGCTGGTATACTTTTTTGAAGAGGCGGCCTTTGAGGTTGGGCAATATACATTTCAAGATAAGATAAAAGTCAAAATTTATGACGATTTGTGGATAGATTTTGCAGAGCTTATCTGACTTGACGGATTTTTAAAAAATGTATTGACAAAGCAATCCGTGCCGTTTATAATGAGGAACCAGAACATCAGAGAACGCGATGATGGGAAGAAGTACCTTTGTCTAAAGGCTGACAGAGAGTTGCCGGTTGGTGAGAGGCGCGAGAAGGACAGAGAGAAAATACATCCCGGAGCAGCAGGGCTGAACTTAGACAGTAGGCCATGCCGGCAGGCACCGATATCAGCCGGAGTATTGATGGATACTCACTAAGCCGCAGGGTGTGAGCCTTGCGGGAAGTAAGGTGGTAACACGAGCGCAGGCCCGTCCTTTCACAGGACGGGCTTTTTATATGCTCACTTGCCGTAGCCGCCAGCGGAAGAGCTTTTTCCTGCCCGGCTTGCCGCGCAGTGTGCAGACGCGCCCCTGCCTACCCATCGCAAAGAGAAAAGGAGAGAGGAAAATGACAGTATTCGACGAACTGAAAGCGAGAGGCCTTCTGGCCCAACTGACGGATGAAGAGGAAATCAAGGAACTGATCAACAACGGAAAGGCCACGTTCTACATCGGCTTCGACCCCACGGCGGACAGCCTGCACGTAGGGCATTTCATGGCGCTGTGCCTGATGAAGCGGCTGCAGATGGCGGGGAACCGGCCTATCGCGCTGATCGGCGGCGGCACGGGCATGATTGGCGACCCTTCCGGCAGGAGCGACCTGCGCACCATGATGACGAAAGAGACCATCGACCACAACTGCGAGTGCTTCAAAAAGCAGATGAGCCGTTTCATCGAGTTCGGCGACAGGCTGGAGGAGGGCAGCTCCAAGGCGCTGATGGTGAACAACGCGGACTGGCTGATGGACCTGAACTACATCGAGTTCATTCGGGACATCGGCGTGCATTTCTCCGTGAACCGGATGCTGACGGCGGAGTGCTACAAGCAGCGCATGGAGAAGGGCTTGAGCTTCCTGGAGTTCAACTACATGATCATGCAGAGCTACGACTTCCTGAAGCTGTACGAGAATTACGGCTGCAACATGCAGTTCGGCGGAGACGACCAGTGGAGCAACATGCTGGGGGGCACGGAGCTGATTAGGCGCAAGCTTGGCAAGGATGCATACGCCATGACGATTACTTTGCTTCTGAATTCCGAAGGAAAGAAGATGGGCAAGACCCAGAAGGGCGCGGTATGGCTCGACCCTGACAAGACCTCGCCCTTTGAATTCTACCAGTACTGGAGGAACGTGGCGGACGCAGATGTGCTGAAATGCCTGCGGATGCTGACCTTCCTGCCCATCGAGCAGATTGACGAGATGGACAAGTGGGAGGGCAGCCAGCTGAACCAGGCCAAGGAGATCCTGGCCTTCGAACTGACCAAGCTGGTGCATGGCGAGGAGGAGGCCCGGAAAGCCCAGGAGAGCGCCAGGGCGCTGTTCTCCGGCGGAGCCAGCGGGGCGGACATGCCTACCAGCGAACTGACGGAGAGCGATTTCCAGGACGGCACCATCGATATCCTGGGCATCCTGGTGAAGTCCGGGCTGACCGCGTCCCGCTCCGAGGCCAGACGCGCGGTGGAGCAGGGAGGCGTCACGGTGGACGATGAGAAGATCAGCGACATCAAGACCCAGTACAGACCGGAGCAGCTTGCGGGAGACGGAATTGTAGTCAGGAGAGGGAAGAAGAATTACAAAAGAGTGACGATGGGTTGATGGGCGAGATTCAGCTGAAGGGGGACAGGTAGCATGCTGTTCAACTCCTATATCTTTATTTTGTTCTTCCTGCCGGTGACGTTGGCCCTGTATTTCGGCCTGAACCATTTCCGTCAGGAAAAAGCGGCGAAAGCAGCATTAATCGCCATGTCGCTATGGTTTTACGCCTATTTCCATGTCGGATATCTGGCAGTGATTCTGTCCAGCATCTTGGCTAATTACGGAATCAGTAGGGCTCTTCTGAAAAAGGGGAGCCCTGTCTGGCGTAGAGCGGTATTATGGCTTGGTATTATCGGAAATGCGGGAGCGATATTCTATTTTAAGTATTTCAACTTTCTGCTGGAGAATATCAATGTGATCCTGCGTACCTCTTTTGATCTGCAGGATATATTGATGCCGCTGGGCATCAGCTTCTTCACATTTCAACAGATTTCCTATCTGGTGGATTCCTACAGGGGAGAGACGGCAGGGTATGGGTTGTTGGACTATATGCTGTTCGTGGCCTTTTTCCCTCAGCTTGTGGCCGGGCCCATTGTGACCCATGAGGAAATGATGCATCAGTTCCAGGATTCGGAACGGAAACGTTTTAGCCAGGAGGGGCTTGCCAGGGGGCTATATCTTTTTTCCGTGGGTCTGGCCAAAAAGGTTTTGCTGGCGGATACGCTTGGCAGGGCGGCAGACTGGGGATTTGGCAATCCGGACGCCCTGTCCGCCGCCGCGACATTCGTGCTGTCGCTTCTGTATGTCTTTCAGCTCTATTATGACTTCAGCGGATACTGTGATATGGCATGTGGCATTGCCTGCATGTTTCGGATCGACCTGCCGGTCAATTTCAATTCTCCCTACCAGGCCCTCTCCATTGCCGATTTCTGGAAGCGTTGGCATATGTCCCTGACCCGTTTCCTGAGGAAATATATCTATTTTCCGCTGGGCGGGAATCGAAAAGGAAAGCTTCGGACATGGATGAATGTGCTTACGGTGTATCTGGTGAGCGGTATCTGGCATGGGGCGAACTGGACATTCATCTTATGGGGATGCATCCATGGAATCGCCCAGGTTCTGTATCGGATATTCGGCGGGCTGTGGGACCGGCTGCCGAAGCTGCTCAGAGGGGCATGCACGTTTTTGTTCGTGGATATGGCGTTTATGCTTTTCAGGGCAGATTCGCCGGGGGATTACGGCACGCTGCTGTCGAATATATTGCTGGGGAAAAACGGGGGAATCCCGGCAGAAATGACAGAGTGCTTTCATGTGATCGAATTTACCTATCTGGAAGACCATGTGGGAGCGCTGGGAGCGATTGCGTCTCGTATGCCGAGTCTCCATATGTGGATTGTCCTGGGGATAGCTGCCGGGATAGCCTTTTTCGGCAGGAACTGCCATGAGCGTGAATTTCAGCCCACGCTGGCAAAGGGGTTGGGCTGTATCGCACTGCTGGTATGGTCGGTGATGTCTTTGTCAGGCCTGTCGGTTTTTCTGTACTTCAACTTCTGACAGGAGGTGGTAAACAGCTGTGAAACATGGTTTGATATCCGCCGGAGGCGGGTGAGGGGGTGTGATGTGGGGATGAAAGCTTCTAAATGGAATGCGCTGGTTCTGGGAGGGACATTGGGGATGCTGTTCTCTGTGGCGGCGGCCACGGTGGTCATAGACCCGTTTCTGCATTATCATGGGCCGCTGGCGGGGCTGGAGTATCCGCTTCTGGATGAACGGTATCAGAATGATGGCATAGCCCGTCATTTTTCCTACGATGCACTGATAACGGGGACCAGTATGACGCAGAATTTCAAACCCTCGGAATTTGACGCGCTGTGGGGAGCGGAAGCTGTCAAAATCGCCTTTTCCGGGGCAAGCTACAGGGAGGTTGACGAGAATGTGCGCCGTGCGCTTACCTATAACGACCATGTGCGGTATGTGGTGCGCAGCCTCGACAGCAGCATGCTGAACGTGCCGGCTGAATATAACGCATATGACGGATATCCGGAATATCTCTTCGACGACAATCCCTTTAACGATGTGCGGTATCTCCTGAATAAAGAAGTAGTGCCTAAGACGCTGGCTGTATTGAACTATACCCGTGCGGGAAATGTGACGCCCAGCCGGGATGAATACGGAAGCTGGAGCCGATATAAGGTATTTGGCAGGGAAATGGTACTTGCGTCCTGCGCCGAGCTGGGAGATTTTAAGGAAGAAATCAGGCTTTCGGAAGCGGACCGGAAGAATATTCGGGAAAATGTTCAAAGGAATGTGCTCCGGACAGCGCTTGATAATCCACAGGTTACCTTTTATCTGTTTTTTCCGCCGTACAGCATCTGTTATTGGGATGCGCTGGTGCGCACGAAACAGCTGGGCGCGCAGCTGGACGCAGAGGAAATGGCGGTGGAGCTGCTGCTTCAGGCAGACAATATCCGCATCTTTGCTTTTGGCGACAACCTGGGGCTGGCTGAGGACCTGGATAATTATACGGATGCCCTGCACTATGGAGAATGGGTCAATTCGGATATCTTGAGATGGATAAAGGAGGGCGAATATGAACTGAGGGCTGATGACTATGAGGCATATTACAGCCGAATCAGGAAGTTATATACGGAATATGACTATTCTTGGTTGTGGGAGTAATGTTTTTTGGTGGAACCTTTTCATCCCTTTCTCGTCTATATCATCAGAATGGCAGCTGTAGGGATTTTCAGCCGACATCGGATAATGACAAGGAGGGATATTATGAGAAGACAGTATGTAAAGGCGACGAAAGCCGCGGCTTTTCTGCTGGCGGCCGCCATGGCCGTCTCCGCAACCGGCTGCGGCAGGGGGGACGCGGACAGGACGCAGGATGGCAGCGCGGTTCAGGGGGCGGACAGAGGCGGCACAGATGCGGAAATGCCGTCGGAAGCGACAGACAGCGCTACGGCTCCTCCCGCGGCAGCTAACGGCGATGCCGGAACGGCTGGAGGGAGTGCAGCATCCACAGGCAGCGGAGAGGACAGGGAGAAGGACGGCGGAGAAAACAGCGCAAAAAACGACGGCGCTGTCGAAGCGGAAGCCGTCTGCGCCATCACGGATTTCGGCCTGCGTCTCCTGCAGCTTGGCATGGAGGAAGCTGCCGCTTCCGCTTCAGGGAAGGAGGCCTTCCAGCCGGAATCCGCGCGTGACGAAAGCCTGAGCGACGGAAACGTGCTCCTTTCCCCTTTGTCTGTGCTCCAGGCGTTGACCATGACGGCGGGAGGCGCCCGGGGAGAGACCCTGCGGCAGATGGAGGAGGCCTTCGGGATATCGGTGCCGGAGCTGTCCTCGTATCTGGCGGATTACCAGAGGGCGCTTCCGGCAGGGGATGAATATAAACTGAGCATGGCAAACGGTATCTGGTTCACGGCGGACGAAAGCTTTACCGTGGAGACGGACTTCCTGGAGAGGAGTGGGGAAATGTTCGACTGTACGGTGTGCCGCGCGGATTTTGACGATTCTACGAGACAGGAAATCAATGCCTGGGTAAAGAACAATACGGACGGCATGATTGAAGAGATTCTGGACGAGATTCCCGAGGACGCGGTGATGTATCTGGTTAATGCTCTGGCCTTCGATGCCCGGTGGCAGGAGCGCTATCGCGAGGACCAGGTGCGGGAGAGGGAGTTCACCATGGCAGACGGAACCGCCCAGAAGGTGCAGATGATGTACTCCGAGGAGAGCCTGTACCTAGAGGACGAACATGCCCAGGGCCTGATGAAATATTATGCGGACGGAAAATACGCCTTTGCGGCACTTCTGCCGGAGGAGGGCATGACCCTGGCGGAGTATGCCGCCACCCTCACAGGAGCGAGGCTGTTGGAGATCCTGTGGAATCCTGTCAGCGTACAGGTGAGTGCGGCCATTCCCAGATTCCGCAGCGAATACGGCGCTGACATACGCGACATGCTCCGGGAGATGGGCATGGCGGACGCCTTTGACATGGCCAGGGCGGATTTCTCGGGAATCGGCAGCTCTTCCCAAGGGAACCTGTACATCAGCCGCGTGCTGCACAAGACCTATATGGCCGTGGACGAGAACGGCACCAGGGCCGGAGCCGCCACGGCAGTGGAGATGAGGGCCGAGGGCGCCATGGAGGACGTGAAGGTCGTGCATCTGGACAGGCCATTCCTATACATGATCATCGACTGCCGGGAGCGGCTGCCCATATTCATGGGAACCGTGGAGGCCGTGACCGCGCCTTGATTGATGACGGAATCATAATTTCAAAACCTCCTACATATACATCTAACAGTATATACAGGAGGTTTTTCTATGCAAAATGATTCCATAAACACCTACGACCTGTACAATGACATAAAAAACCGCACAGGGGGAGAGATATACATAGGAGTGCTGGGGCCGGTGCGCACCGGGAAATCTACTTTCATCAAACGCTTCATGGAGGAGATGGTGCTGCCCTACATGGAGGATGAGCACGCAAAGCTCAGGGCCCAAGATGAGTTGCCCCAGAGCGCAGGGGGCAAGACTATCACTACCACGGAGCCCAAGTTCATCCCCAATGAAGCCGCCAGTGTAGTCTTGAGCGGGGAGATTCCGGTCTCCGTGCGGCTGATAGACTGCGTGGGATACATGGTGGAGGGCGCGGCCGGGCATATGGAGGAGGACATGGAGCGCATGGTGAAGACGCCCTGGTTCGACTACGAGATTCCCTTCACCCAGGCTGCGGAGATCGGCACGGATAAGGTCATGAACGACCACTCCACCATAGGCCTGGTGATTACCACCGACGGCAGCTTCGGTGAGATTCCCAGAGGGAACTATCTGGAGGCGGAGGAGAAGACCATCCTGGCCCTGAAAAGGCTGCGCAAGCCCTTCCTGGTGCTGGTGAACAGCCAAAAGCCCTATTCGGAGGATGCCAGGCGGGTAGCGGAAGAGATTGGCGAGAAATACGGAGTGGCGGCGGTGACCGTGAACTGCGAGCAGCTGAAAAAGGAAGACATACACATGCTGCTGGAGAACGTCCTGTATGAATTCCCCATCTCCTCCATCGAATTCTATATGCCCAAGTGGGTGGAGATGCTCCCCTGGGACAACCGCATGAAGCAGGACATCATAGGCCAGGTAGGGGCCATGATGAAGGACTACAGCACCATCCGGGACGTGAGACGCAAGCCCATTGAGCTGACCAGCGAATACATAAAGCGCTGCAAGACGGATGCCATATGTCTGTCGGACGGCGTCATCCGCGTGACATTGGACGCGGAGGAATCCTACTATTATGAGATGCTGACAGAGATGGTGGGGGAGACGATCGCGGACGAGTACCAGCTGATCAGCAAGCTGAAAAGCTTCGCGGCCATGAAGCACGAATACGCCAAGGTGCTGGATGCGGTGAACATGGTGAGGATCAAGGGCTACGGGGTGGTGACCCCGGACAAGGACGAAATCACGCTGGAGAAGCCGGAGCTGATAAAGCATGGCAACAAGTTCGGCGTGAAGATAAAGGCTTCCAGCCCTTCCATCCATATGATCCGGGCCAATATCGAGACGGAGATCGCCCCCATCGTAGGGACAGAGGAGCAGGCCAACGATTTGATTGGCTTCATCAATCAGGAGGACAGGGAGAGCGGCATCTGGAACACCAATATCTTCGGGAAGACGGTAGAGCAATTGGTAAATGATGGAATTACGGCTAAAGTGGCCGTCATCGGGGAGGAGAGCCAGCTGAAACTGCAGGATACCATGCAGAAAATCGTCAATGACAGCAACGGAGGTATGGTGTGCATCATTATCTAGTACCCCACTGCATGAATCCTTGAGCAATCAGCGCTGGCTGTCCACCCCAGTACAGCGTTGGCGTCAGTGGACGATGCCCAGCATCGCCCCCTTCCTCCGCCTTGTCCTGGCGCGGACATCAAGCACTGATTCCCCGGGAATTCATGCGCCGGTGTACTGGGACAGCATTTCAGGGCAGGGCTTCGGCTCTGCCCCGTCATTTATCTGGAAGAGAGTCCTTTCTTGCAGCGCAGATTCTGATATATTGCCTGAAGTCCAAAGTATGATTGTATTTTGGGAGATAGTATACTATAATAAATAAAAAGCGGAAGACCGTTTACCAAGAAAGGATGAAGACATGAATTATCGTGAATTCGGCAAAACAGGAGAGAAGATTTCGGCGCTGGGATTTGGATGTATGCGCTTTCCGGAATATCAGGAAGGCGAGAAGAACTTCGTGGATCAGGACAAAGTGGATGAGATGATTACATACGCCTATGAGAACGGCGTGAACTATTTCGACACCGCTCCCGGATACTGCAACGAGAACAGCGAAGCGGCCCTGGGACATGCGGTAAAGGGCTTCCGGGACAGGATTCTCATCTCCACCAAATGCCCCATAGAGGCGGGCATGGGAGCCGACGGCTACAGAAAGCGCCTGGAGAAGAGCCTTTCCCACCTGGGCACGGACCATGTGGACTTTTACCATTTCTGGGCCCTGAACCGCAATTCCTACGACAATGTAGTCGTAAACGAAGGCCTCCTGGAGGCTGCCGCAAAGGCCAAGGAAGAAGGGCTTATCCGCCACATTTCCTTCTCGTTCCATGACGCGCCGGAAG